>JACNJI010000159.1 GCA_014382645.1 Verrucomicrobiota bacterium
TCGTGTTCGAACTGTTCAACGACACGCACCCAAAAACGAGCGAGAACTTTAGGAGGCTCTCCCCTAGCCTGCGCAGCTGCACATGCGGTCCTTGACGTGATCGAGGAAGAAAAACTGATTGAAAAAGTAGCCATCCAAGGCGCGTCGTTCAAGGCCGAACTGGAAGCGCTTGCCGCCAAGCATCCGAATCTCGTGAAAGAAGTCCGCGGTCGCGGCTACCTTCTGGCCATGTCCATGAAAGTACCTAGCGGAGAAATCATATCTGCTCTACGTAAGGAAGGACTCATCGCAGTACCGGCAGGTGACGATTCCGTACGTCTACTGCCCCCTCTCAACGCGACTGAAGGAGAAATTACCGAGGCCCTCGAAATTATTGACAAAACCCTATCCACATTTCCAACTGTCCCGAAAACATGAAACATTTCCTCAAAGAAAATGATTTCTCCAATGATGAAATCCTAGAAATTTTTGACCAAGCGTCTCATCTGAAACAGAATCGCAAGCAGGGATTGGCAAACGACTTGGCCGGTCAAACGTGGGGTCTACTTTTCTATAAGAACAGCACCCGAACTCGAGTTTCGTTCGAGGTGGGAATAAATGAGCTTGGCGGTAAAGCGCTTGTACTCGACCAAAAAGCCACCCAAATCGGGCGTGGTGAAAGCATTCACGACACGGCAAAAGTACTTTCCCGATACCTGCATGGTTTAGTTATTCGCACATTTGAACACGAAATCATCGAGGAGTTCGCCGCCCACGCCGATATACCCGTGGTTAATGCACTGACGGATCTTCTGCATCCTTGCCAGATCTACGCCGACTGTTTTTCCATTGCTGAAAAGTTAGGTGACAGCCGAGACCCGTTTGCATCACTTGCAGGAAAGAAACTGGCCTTTTTAGGAGACACCTCCTGCAATATGGCCAATTCTTGGATTATGGCGGGAAAACTATTCGGCATGAAAGTTTCTCTTGCCGGCCCCAAAGATTTCGCTCCGAAACCAGATTTCCACGACCTCCTAAACAACGAAAGGATGGACTGCGATTTCCAGTTCACTTCCGACCCCAACGAGGCAGTAACGGATGCGGATATTGTCTACACCGACGTCTGGGTCAGCATGGGGTCCGAAGAAGAGGAAGAATCTCGCATTGAAAGCATGAAGCCTTTCGCAGTGACGTCCGAACTTCTCTCTCAGGCCAAATCGAAGGCACTGTTCATGCACTGTATGCCGACTCACCCTGGAATGGAAGTAAGCCAAGAAGTTCTCGACTCTTCACAGACAATTATCTTCGACCAAGCCGAGAATCGCCTACATGTCCAGAAAGCTATTCTGGCCAAGCTGGCAAGCAACTCAGCGACCTAGGCCAGAACACCAAAAATTACCTAACTCTTGAAAACCATGAAAATCGTGCTCGCCTACTCAGGAGGTCTAGACACCTCCGTTCTCGTTCACTGGTTCGCAAAGGAACAGAATGCCGAGGTCATCACTTATTGTGCCGACATAGGACAGGAAGAAGAACTCGATGGTCTGGAGGAGAAAGCTCTGACCACAGGTGCTTCCGCACACCGAACGGTCGACCTGGTCGATGAGTTCGCTTCCGACTTCATCTTTCCCATGGTTCGTGCAGAGGCCGTGTATGAAAGCCAGTATTTGCTTGGCACATCAATCGCTCGCCCGCTCATCGCCAAGGCCCAAATCGATATCGCTCGAGAATTCGGAGCAGACACCGTGGCCCACGGCGCTACGGGCAAGGGGAACGACCAGTGTCGCTTCGAGCTAGCCTTCGCTGCTCTCGCACCGGAGATCAAGATTATCGCTCCTTGGCGTGACGCCGAATTCCGAGAACAATTTCCCGGTCGCACTGAAATGATCGAGTACTGCTCCAAGAACGGTATCGACGTAGAAGCCAGTGCATCCAAGCCATATTCCATGGATCGCAACCTGTGGCACATTTCATACGAAGCCGGCATACTCGAGGACCCTTGGTTCGACCCAACCACGCCCGACAACAAAGGCATGTTCAAGCTTAGCGTAGACCCTGCGGATGCCCCGGACGACCACGAGTATCTAGAGCTCGAATTCGAAAAAGGTGACTGCGTGGCCGTCAACGGCGAACCACTCAAACCTGCAGATCTCGTTCGCAAACTTAACTCTCTTGGAGGAAAGCATGGCATTGGGAGGATAGACCTTGTCGAGAACCGTTTCGTGGGAATGAAAAGCCGTGGTATCTATGAAACTCCTGGAGGTTCCATCCTGCTTCATGCCCATCGGCAGCTAGAAACCCTCACCATGGATCGTGAGCTCATGAACCTGCGCGACTCCCTAGTTCCACGGTATGGACAAATGGTGTACAATGGCTTCTGGTACGCCCCCGAACGCGAAGCCCTCCAAGCTCTCGTGGACAAAAGCCAAGAAACCGTTTCGGGCACCATACGCTTAAAGCTCTTCAAGGGAAACTTGACGACTGTGGGGCGAAAGTCTCCCTTCTCGCTGTACGACGAAGACATTGCTTCCATGGAGAAGTCAGACAGCGACTACCGCCCGGAAGATGCAGGTGGCTTCATTCGATTAAACGCTATTCGTCTGCGAGAACGTAATCGCAAGCAAGGTTATCGGGGATCCTGAAAATGTCCAAAAAGGTGCATTCCACTTTGCTGCGGTTTCGCCCTTATAGCAAAGTGGCGCTTTCAATTGCCTTTCACTCCTGCTAGCCTCCGGTTAATCCGATGCGCCTCCTGCTAATAGATAATTTTGATTCATTCACATACAACCTCGTGCAATACTTTGGCGAGCTTGGGGCTGAGCAAGAAATCTTTCGCAACGATGCCATCACTCCCGAGCAAGCTATTGAACGAGAACCGGACGCGGTGGTCATCTCACCGGGTCCTTGCGATCCCGACCAAGCGGGCCAAAGTCTAGCCATAATCGAAGCCTTTGCCGGGAAAAAGCCAATCTTCGGCGTTTGCCTTGGTCACCAATGCCTCGGCCAGTATTTCGGCGGAAAAGTCATTCGGGCCGCGCGCCTAATGCACGGAAAAACCTCTCCGGTGCTCCACGACGAAAAAGAAATATTTGCGGATCTACCCAACCCATTCGAGGCCACGCGCTACCATTCATTGATAATCGAACCCAATTCAATACCCAACTGCCTCGAAGTTACGGCCAAAACGGAAGAAGGCGAAATCATGGGTATTCGCCACAGGGAACTACCCGTGTGGGGAGTACAATTCCATCCCGAATCACTTGCCACTGAACAAGGTATATTAATCTTGAAAAACTTCTTAGAACTCTGTTAAAAAAATACCACTTTGGTGATGGTGGTAAAAAAAGTAAAATAATGCGGTGTCCAAAGTGTTCGTCTGAGGACTCAAAAGTCCTTGATACTCGAGCGAGAAAAGCGGCATCAATTCGTCGTCGTAGAGAGTGTTTGTCATGCGAGCATCGCTTTTCAACCATCGAGGAAGTGTTGCGGGAAGACTTGATAGTGGTAAAACGCGACGGGCGCAGGGAAAGCTTTGACCGTCACAAAACAGCCAAGGGATTGGAACGAGCCATATCAAAACGCTCCATAGACGCAGAACAAATCAATGCCCTGTTGTCGGAAACTCTTCGGCGTATCGAAAACGAATACGACAACGAAGTGCCAAGTCGTGCTATAGCAGATGCCATCATTAGCCGTCTGCGAAACGTCGATGAAATCGCATGGTTGCGCTTTGCCAGTTTCTACGAGGATTTCAGAGGACTTTCACGATTCGCACGGGAAATCGTAAATTCGAAAGGTGGGGGGAGTGACTAAAAAGGGAAATTCGAACCAACAAAAAACCGACGACTACACACGCTTGACCAATCTCAATTCCCTTGTCTCATTTCTTGGAGGGAATATTAGTTGTGTTGAATCGGAACAGTTGAATGTAGCCCTTGCATTTCTTCGGTCAAACAATCTCGAACCCGAAATGCCCCCCCGATCTTTCGAACACTGCGTATCACAAGTTGTTCGCTTTCATGACCCCAGTCAAATCCACTTTAATTTCGCTCATTGGGACGCTCGCCGTGGAGAAGTTGATCCACTTTGGTTACGCACTACAGTACTTGAAAAATTGTCGCAACTCGGCGACCACCCGAGTGTTCTTCTAATTGTCTCGGGTCTAAGAAACGCCTTGCTTCGTGCAGGTCGCCGATGGACTCGTCGCCGAGAAGAAACTTATCGAGAAGCCATCCACACGATCGAACTTCTGGCTGCTCGCCAAGCGAATCCCGAACAAAAACTGTCGGTTCTATTCATTTAGACGGGACCTAAAGTCCCGCCAATTGAGCTCAGGACGAGGTATTGGGATAACTGCCGAGACATTTCACGAAAGGGCAAACCTTATCTAGCTCGGCGATGGCCTCTGATACCGGTTCGTCGTCTCGATGGCCAAGGAAATCGACAAAAAAATAGTAGTCCCAAGGCTTGAGTCGACTTGGTCGAGACTCAATCTTGCAAAGGTTAATGCCACGATCACCAAAAGGTCTGAGACCTTCTTGAAGGGCACCCACCTTATCCGTAAGTGACAGAACCAAACTGGTTTTGTATTCAATGTCTTCGCGGTAAGCCAAGGACTTTCGGCCGACGACGAGGAAACGGGTCAAATTGTCCTTATGATCCTGAATTCCTTCCGCAATGCAGGGAACGTCATAGAGGCGACCCGCCAGAGCACCCGCAATGGCGGCAGTCCCTGAAGCGCCCTTGGCTGTTCGTACCGCTTCGGCGGTGCTGGTTGCGTTTTCAAGGCGGGCAGTGGGCAAATTACGGCGAAGCCACTCCCCGCATTGAGCGAGCGCTTGATCCTTGGAGGATACTTTCTTAATTTCCTCAAGCGGTGAAGTGGAGAGTAAACTATGCTCGATCTTGAGGTAGACTTGAGCGATGATCGTCAACTCGGTGTCCACTAAGAGATCGAGCGAACGGTTCACCGACCCCTCGGTGGAATTCTCCACCGGAACCACTCCATAGTCGCACTCGGAGCGCTCCACCTCGCGAAAGACGTCCGGGATATCCGAAAGGGGCTTATAGGAAAGAGCCGAGCCGAAATTCTTGATCGCTGCTTGATGAGTAAAAGTAGCTTCGGGTCCAAGATAACCGATCTGTAAATCTTTCTGCAAGGCAATCGATGCGGAAATCACTTCCCGATAAATCGTCCGCAAGGTTGTGACCTCAAGCAAACCCTCGTTAAGCTTCTCCAGTTTTCGGAAAACCTCTTCTTCGCGAGCAGGATCGTAGGGATCTAAACCTTGTTCGTTCTTGATGCGACCAATTTCCGCAGAAGCGCGCACACGGTCGTTGAGCAACCGAGTAACGTCACGGTCGATATCATCAATTTTAGATCGAAGCTGTTCCAGTTCTGAGGATTTCACTGAAAAACATGGTTGCGAGTGGAGCAAATGTGGATTGTTTAGAGGATCTCCGTAAGGCAATCAATAATTCGCCTAACTAGATTTTACGCAACCATGAAAACTTCCTGTAACAGACCGTACTCCTCAATAATCGTGGACGGCATCGATCGAGCACCCAACCGGTCCATGCTGCGAGCCGTTGGCTTTGAAGACGCTGATTTCGAAAAACCTCAAGTAGCCGTGTGCTCGGCATGGAGCATGGTGACACCCTGTAATGCTCACCTCGACGAATTGGCCAAGAGATCTGTTATTGGCGTAGACGAAGCGGGTGGCAAAGCACTCCCATTCGGCACGATAACGGTTTCCGACGGTATCAGCATGGGCACACCCGGAATGAGGTACTCGCTGGTATCCAGAGAGGTTATCGCAGATTCCATCGAAACCGTCGTTGGCGCAGAGGGCATGGACGGAGTGGTCGCCATCGGAGGATGCGACAAGAACATGCCGGCCTGCATAATGGCCCTAAGCCGTCTTAACCGACCGGGAATTTTTGTCTACGGAGGCACCATCCTTCCCGGAATTCACAAGGAACAGAACTTAGATATTGTATCCGTGTTCGAGGCCGTCGGCGCCCACTCGGGGGGTAAGTTGAGTGAAGACGAATTGAAGGAAATAGAAACTAAGGCGATTCCCGGACACGGTTCCTGTGGAGGTATGTACACGGCAAATACGATGTCGTCCGCAATCGAGGCTCTCGGAATGAGCCTACCCGATAGTTCGGCCCAGCTCGCCATCTCCGAGGAAAAACGCATTGATGCAGAAAAAGCAGGCGCCGCCGTAGTTAACCTAATAGAGAAAAACATATGCCCTAGTGACATCATGACCCGCGAAGCATTCGAAAACGCCATCACCGTTGTCATCTGTCTTGGTGGTTCCACGAACGCGGTGCTCCACCTACTGGCCATGGCTCATTCGGCAAACATCCCACTCAAACTAGACGACTTCACTGAAATCGGCAAAAGGGTACCCGTACTTTGCGACCTCAAGCCAAGCGGCAAGTACAACATGTCTCACTTTGTTCGGATCGGCGGACTGCGCCCTTTGCTCAAGGCACTCCTCGACGAGGGCCTTCTTCACGGCGACTGCCTCACCGTCACAGGCAAAACTGTCCGTGACAACATCTCTGACGCGGAACCCTATGCTCCCTACCCTGATGGACAGGATCTCGTGCGTCCGTTCGACAATCCCATCAAGCCCGATAGCCATCTTCGTATCTTGTAGGGCAATCTTGCCAGGGACGGAGCCGTGGCAAAGATTACGGGTAAGGAAGGACTCAGGTTCTCAGGGAAGGCAATCGTCTTCGAATCAGAGGAAGCCTGCCTAAAAGGAATTCTTGATGGCGAAGTAGAGGATGGCCATGTTCTGGTCATCCGGAATGAGGGTCCGGTGGGAGGTCCGGGTATGCGCGAAATGCTCTCTCCGACCGGAGCCATTATGGGCAAAGGTCTAGGCGATCAGGTCGCGCTTATTACCGACGGAAGGTTTTCCGGAGGAAGCCATGGCTTCGTGGTTGGCCATGTCACCCCGGAAGCTGCGGTAGGAGGTCCTATTGGAGTAATTAGGAACAACGACCCGATCACCATCGACGCAGAGAAAAACGAACTTAACCTAGATATTTCCGAAGATGAGCTTGAAGCTAGGCTCGAAGCTCGGACACTTCCCGAAGCCAAAGAAAAACGAGGTGTACTCGCCAAGTATGCAAAGCTCGTAAGCTCTGCCTCTCTAGGTGCTATAACGGACGGATTTTAATCGCACTATGAACAAAGATTTATATCTCGAATTCAAGGATGCCAATTTTTGGGCTGACTTCTCATTCGTCGACTTTCCCGAAGGTTATCTCGAGTCGATGGGAACTAGTGTCAACGACGCCTTAGTTGCCATGAGGGAACTGGAGGGAGGAGCGTTAGCCAACCCAGATGAAAATCGCATGGTTGGTCACTATTGGCTTCGAGCCCCTGAACTAGCTCCCAGCGAAGAGATAAGAAACGCCATACAAGATACACTCGCTAAGACAAAAAATCTAGCCAACCGAGTCCATGAAGGCGACTTGAGAGCGCCTGCCGGTGCATTTACCGACCTTCTGATCATAGGTATTGGGGGTTCCGCACTAGGTCCGCAGTTCGTAGGAAGAGCATTGGGACACCCAAAGACAAATAAGTTGGCGGTACATTTCTTCGACAACACCGATCCCGACGGCATAGATTTGACCCTCGCCGAAATTGATGAACGACTAGCCACCACTCTGGTCATCGTAATTTCGAAGTCCGGAGGCACCCCTGAAACTCGGAACGGCATGCTAGAAGCAGAGAACGCATTTGCCCAAAATGGCTTAGACTTAGCAAAACAAGCCATCGCAATTACTGGAGAAGGCAGCAAACTACACCAACACGCCACCTCAAAAGGTTGGCTAGATTTCCTCCCTATGTGGGATTGGGTCGGTGGCAGGACTAGCGAAACAGCTGTGGTGGGACTCCTACCGGCGGCTCTTCAGGGGATCGACATCGACGCATTCCTTGAAGGAGCCAAAGTGATGGACAAACTCACTCGAGTGAGTGACTTCCAGAACAACCCTGCGGCCATGCTAGCCATTGCATGGCATTACCTCACCGATGGCAAAGGTTCGCGCGACATGGTGATTCTTCCATACAAGGATCGCCTCGAGTTGTTCGCCAAGTACCTCCAACAACTGGTGATGGAGTCTCTCGGCAAGGAAAGAGACCTCGATGGCAATACAGTTCACCAAGGCATTGCAGTCTATGGAAACAAGGGGTCGACCGACCAGCACGCCTATGTTCAACAATTACGAGAGGGTGTGCCCAACTTCTTCGCCACTTTCATAGAGGTCCTCAAGCACCGTGAGACTGCAAGTCCTCCGGTGGATGACGACGGCATGACATCAGGCGAATACCTGCACGGATTCTTCTTGGGCACACGAGATGCCCTTTACGATAAGGGGCGGAAATCGATCACCCTTACAATCCAAGAAATCACTCCCGCCTCAGTTGGCGGTCTCATTGCCCTCTTCGAGCGAGCAGTCGGACTCTACGCCTCGCTAATCGGTATCAACGCGTACAACCAACCGGGAGTTGAGGCAGGGAAGAAAGCGGCCGCATCCGTACTGGAAGTAAGGAAATCCGTTTGCGATTATCTACAAAAGAACGAGCAGTCCCCTATGAAAGCAAAGGAAATTGCATTAGCCATCGGCTGTTCCAGCCGAGAAACATGGATTTACAAGATCTTGGAGAACCTTGTTGCCAACCAACCCGAAACCTACGCAAGAGAATCCGGCGCCCACTCGCTGGCGGATCGATTCGTCAAAGTTTAATCAAGCACGTTCGGAGGTTTCTTCGGCTTGAGTTTGGTCGTTGCGCCGGGCTTGGGTTTAGGGGGCGGCGGCACTTTCGAACGACCCAAGTCATGGTGTCCCCAGTAGTAACTCCACCAATCACTAGAGCGGTGAGCGGGTTTCCATCCGGCGGGAAATTTTCTTTTGGATGAAATTTCCCGAGCAGCCAAGTAAGTCGAAAAACTATCGGGAAAGACCTCGAACAAGAGATAACGATCGGTAGGTTTGAGAGAGGCCAAAGTTTTCATGTATGCGGAACCTGATTTACCCAAAGCCAATTCGTCTTCGCCCACGTTGGGACGGCGTTCCATGGTGAATCGTATAAGTTTGTCTCCCCCGGGAATCGCCGTGAGGCTAAAGAACGCGTTCCCGGGTTTCTTTTGACCGAAATGGGCAGCTAACTTCTTGCCATCGTACTCCCTATCTTTGTTCGGCTTTATTCCGGATTGGGCGATGGCTTTATCGGCGCTTTTCCGCAAATTCGAATCGTCCAGAGGATAGATTTTTCCCTCCCTGCATAGAAACCGAAAGGGGGTAGCCTTTGGCGGAGCAGGCTTGGGGTCCGGCAAGTTGACGTCCTTGCTCAGACTTTTGGACGAGGGCTTTG
>JACNJI010000379.1 GCA_014382645.1 Verrucomicrobiota bacterium
AATGGCTAGGAGCCGGCGGGGGGTACGAAGTCAACGTGGAGGGTCGCATGGTGGAGGGAACTCAATTCGACCAAGGTGGTACGGGTGCGTGCCTTCAAATGGGTAAGATGGTGAGGTAGGGCGATTTCCGTTCCGCCCAAGAGTATGCTTGCCTCGAGCCTGGGAACGATAAGCATGTCGGAACTAACCGTCGATACGTTTAGTCCGTGAACGGCCAGTATGTTAACGCCTTCGCGCAAATGGGCAAGATGTGGCGTCAGATCGAAGGAGATGTATTGCTGGGCGGCGGAATCACTATGACTGGAGGTGGATTTCCCATTCCATGCAGGGTTTGAGGGAGCATTTGCAGAAGCAACCTTTGTGCCGTTGAGATAGGCAACGAACCCATCGTCATACTTCATCTTGAGCGTAAGATTCGTGAATTCCGTGGAATTGGTAGCGATGAAAGGAACCCGACAATACACACTCGTGTTCTTGTTCAGCATAGAGGATAAAACATCGATGCCGAAGAGAGAACGGTAAGTGGTCGCAGTATCGTAACCCACGCCAGACGACCCAGACTGCCATGCGGAATCGTCGAAACCAGGTTGGTACCAAGCGGACCCCCATGAATCATTCGTCGGTACGAAGGCCTTGGCGGGGACACCGGCATCAAGCAGGAGAGTGTTCTGTATTCCACTGGATTGGGCCACTTGAGCCACAGGCGAAATGGTACCCCCAACGAGTCGGGGATCGGATCCGTCGAGAGTATAATGGATGGCGACTGGAGCCATGTTGGGATCAGCCATACTGAGGCGGAAGGAGGAGCCCACTTGTCCGCCGTGTTGACTGAAACCCGGTGGATCGATGCTCGGGTACCAAAAGGAGGAACTCGCGTTGATCCGTGTAGTACGTAGTTGATTCAGGACGACGGCGTTACGGCCCGTCATCCAGTTCGTGACCATTTTCACGTTGTTCACCCAGTCATTGCGATTCTTTGGGATGCCGGACTTGGTGTCTCCCCAGCGGGCGGATTCTGCGATGATAGCCTTGTCGATTTGGGACGAACGAAACGCAATTCGGGCTTTTGCATTTTCTTCCGACAAGACCCCATCGTTGAAATGTCTCAGATAAAAGCGGTCGGCAAAACGAATAACGTATTCCTGATTGGAGGTAAGTTGTTCGTGAAGAAAGTGAGCGGTAAAGTACTTTTTTTCGTCTCGGTCTTGATGGTCGCTGGCCAGTGGAGTGACCATGTTGTTCTCGCCTCGCCCCAGAGAGTGCTCCATGTCGTGGGCGGGAAACTTCCAGCCATCGGGGTTGGCCCTGTTGTAAAAGGCGTAATAGTTGTTCACCCGGGGAGTAGTGTAGCGGGAGGCAGGACCGTCTCGATCGCCATTGTAGTAGACAATAAGCATGTAGTCGATGAGGTTGTCGACATCCAGAAGGTTCTCAAAGTCAGGGTTACTGGCCTTGCCATCGACATCAAGACCTTGGGCTTGGAAATAATCATCGTTGTCCGTCCATCCATCAATGGTTCGCTGCCAAAGGCGGTCATAAGCCTCGAGATTCCCTCCCGTGGCGTTAATTTGCTTGGAATTGTCTTGGTGAACGGTGTCGTAGTCGTCCTTATCGCCGCCAAGGTAGGATTCTCCGAGGGTACCGCTGACACGCTCTTGTGTCATATAGATTCCCCAATAAACTCCGTTAAGGTAAAGATGATAGTAGCGACTTCGCGTATAGGGGTGCCCCATGGCGGACTGGGTATCGCGGCTCCAGACCTCACGGACCATGGTATTGTTCGCGGGCCCGCCGAAGGCCCACGAGTAGTTCTGCGAAGTGCGCAGGTCGAACTTGTCGAACTCCTCCACACCCTCATCCTCGAACATGGGGTAATGTAGATTACTTTGGCCATATTCGCTACGAAAGAAGATACGAAAGGAATGCTTCGGATTACTAGTGCTTCGACTGTATCCGCCTCTGATTCGCATCCCTGCATCGATTTGGAATCCTTTACTTCCATCCGGATTAATAAGTTCCAGGGACATTGGCCTTTCCCAAGATCGACCATCATTACCTGCGTTCACATAGATTCCGTTCGATTGCCCGAACAAATTATCCAACTCGGTGGCAATAGATAGCGTGGGAAGAGCAAGGAGAGCTTCTTTCACTTCCACCGGAGTATTAAACCCAGTTACGATGTCGGGATCCATACCGTAGACCATCTGCTGGTTGTTGACTGCACCAGTGGCGGGCCATCCCACTGGAGTAAAGCCGTCGGCTGACTGGCGAATAACATCTTCGGGAAAGAAATAACTCTGGGTATCCACGTCGGTCGTAACATAGTCCGGCTTGGAGGCAATGACCCGTACTATGGTGGTGGTGCTGATTGCGAAGGGGGCAACGTATACATTCCCGTAAGAAGCGGACGGAGCGGAACCATCGGTAGTGTAACGAATAGTGGCTCCAGAAGTGGCTGTAGTTATTGAAAGGGTGAAAGGGGTTTCGAAGAATCCTCGATCTACATTGAACTTGGTGTCTGCAACGAAACCGAGGAATCCCTCTTCGTTCTCCTTCCCAGGTGTTGCCAACTTAAGATAGGAGTCCGAAGGAATAACCTGATTGGAAGGCATGCCGTAGGAGTAGTCCTCTTCCTGTTTTGGATAGTTGACAATCTTGCCAACTGTCCCGTCGCCCTTGATGAGTGCGAGATACCCCCCTGAAGCATCGAGCTTGAAGGTTGTATGCGTACGCCAAGGGTTCTCTCGATAGATTGACTCGACGTCGGAACCGGAAAGTTCCACCCCGTACACCCGAAGGTCATCCACCTTGCCGTACCAATAGGAACTGTTTCCGTTACGGTCGGATCCAAGATACCATCGATCTACAGTCCCGAGTTGTCGAGTTCTGCCCGAAGCTGACATTTTTGCCGAACCGTTAAGGTAATATTTCTGATCTCCCGTAGTCCGGTTGTGCACGAATACCCAATGCGACCAGTTTCCCCAGAGGTAGTTGTCCGCAATGGCTGTGTTGATGCGGTCGCTGCCACCATTCCCTGCGTCCCAGTAGACATTGCCATTGCTCCAAGGGAAATGGATATTCAAGATACGTCCACTCGGCCCGCTGGATTCGATGATACTGGTATTCTTGCCCGGCAATTTTGCAGGGTCACCGTAACTCCAGAACGATATGGAGAATTCGGTCCCCGAGGCGGGAGGATGTGCAGCCAAGGGCAGAGCAGTCGAACCTCCATCGTAGGAAAACGCCTTGCCGAACTTTCCGTCGGTCCATGTAGCCCCACCGATGCTTGTGATGTCGTGGTTGTTGCCGCTCTGGTCAGCGGCGAGCGTACCGCTTCCCTCGTCGAAGGACCAATGAGCAAGGAGGTCGGAGGCGCGAGTTAACGACCCACCTGCGTTTGCCGCTGACCCTAAACCCGAGGCGAAGACAACGAGACGATCGTTCCCGCCGAGAGTGGTTTCATCCGGGAAGCGCCACATAGTTCGGTTGGCGGGGTCGTTGGTCAGGTACCAATCGCTCAAGTCTATAGAATTTGTTCCGGGATTGTGAATCTCAATCCAGTCATCCGAATCTCCCGAAGCGGAAAATAGGGTCTTGTCGTTCGATGCCATAAATTCCGAAATGGTCGGCATGTTCCCCGGGTCTCCGACATAACGAAAAGTGGCGGTGACGGAACGAGGTTCAGTCATGGATATGGTCGTGTGGGTAGCGGACGGGTTAACCACTCCGCCCCCAAGCCACCCGTCGAAGGCGTATCCCGGTTCCGCAGTAGCCTCAATGTTTACATGACTGCCGTATGAGTAACTTCCAGAACCTTTGGTGCTCCCTCCTGTACTAGCGTTCATTTCAAGCAGGGGAACGGAAAGGTCGTGCACCTTCAGGAACTGGGCCTCGTAGGGAGCATTTGTCCAACCCCCTGCATCCGGGGGCACCGGGTTTAAGAGAACGAAGATGCCGTTCTCCAGCAAGTCATGTCCGGAACGAGCCTGCGGCCAGAGGAACACATCCTTTGCCTCGGTCTGAAAGGCGGCGAGATTGGAGACATTGTAAAGGTGGTCCTTCTCGAGACCGAGGAGCGCCTCGTCTCCACTCGGACTTAAGTCGAAGGCACCCGACTGCTGATTGTCGCGGTCCAGATTAACGAAGGCAAGGACGAGGTCGGACGTACTGGGCGAGGAAACGGAGTTCTCCCACTTAGCAGTTGCGTTGATTTTATCGTGCGGCGCATTGGTGATTATTTCGTTAAGGAAATAGCGATAAGAGGAGCTCAGGGCGGGACTAGCCGAACGCGCACGCCCTATACTCGCGTAAGCTTTGTAAAGTTGGTCTAACCCAAAGTCCCCGTTGTCCCAGATGGGTTGCATCGAGTTATGAATCTTGAAGTGGGGTATCTGCTTGCCCATATTGGTTTCGTAGTGGGTAAAACCGTAAGTCCGAGAGATGCCCAATTCCTGACCCATAAAAAGCATAGGGACACCATCGTTGACACTGGAAGAGGCGTAGCGGATGAAAGCCTGCCACGGGTCTTGGTAGTTTTCCTCGTCGTGAGAAACATTATTGAGCAACAGGAGGCTCTGTCCATAGGCCGAACGCCTGTTTTCGAAAGCCGAGCGATAGCCATCCGGCGTTGTCAAAGACTGCTGAGCAAAGACAAGATTTTCGTTCAATACGTCGAAATGCCGACTCGAGCGGTAGGTGACTGCCCCGCCGTCCAGCGCCTCCGACATGAAGACGAAGCTCCACTTGCGGGAGCGAGCCACATTGATAACGTACTCCCAGAGCTGGGGAGGAAGGCCTTGACCGAAGTCAGCCCGCAGGCCATCGATACCCGTTTGGGCTTGAACGCTGGCTGGCTGTCCTGCGGGCAGGCCCGTCTTCTCCAACCAGTAGGGAACATAGGAGGCGAAGTACCTCCAAGTCCTCCGGGTCTGGTCGTTCCAGCCTTCGCCGGCGTAGTCGAAGACATCCTCCTCATTCTGATGGGGGTTACGTTCGGCGGGGTCATTACCCCGGACGAGGGCCGAGTAGTTACCAAAGTAGACATCCTTGACGTCCTCCCACTTACCGAAGTCGTCGCGGTCGGGAGCCGTGGCGATTTCGTTTTCGTCGCGTGCGGGTAGGCCATAGTCGTCTTTACGGGAAAAGAATCCAGGAAGCGTCTTGCGGATTTCGTCGTCCGGGACGCCCGTTTCGAAGATTGCTACACCCTCTTCATCCAGTTCCGCATCCCACGCAACATGATTGAAGGGAGCATCAACCATGACACCGATTCCCTCGGAGTCGGCCGCCATCACGAAATCCTGAAAGGCCTGCATGGCGGCGGGTCTAGTGTTTGCCTCGCTCAGTTGTGGCATCACCTCGAAGAAGTTCTTTACCGCGTAGGGACTGCCGGGGTCATAGGGTTGACCGTTCACGATTTCACGTCCGTCAATCCCACGGGGGTGGATGGGCTGGAACCAGAGCCAATTTGCGCCAATTCCCTTCAGGTATTCGAGGTTCCATCGATTCTCGTCGTGCAGGTCCTCGAAGGTGCTTCGGGTCGCGAAGGTGTCTCCTGTCGCATCGACAGAGAGAGGGTTCAGTTCGTACATGATGGCCTCGCGGGCCGCCTTCGGAGTAACAACGACCGCATGATCGCGACGCCCTTCACTCGTGTACCAGTGCCAGACATCGGCATCGTCCTTCAGCTTGAAGCGGGCGGTCAAACGGTAGGCTCCCGTCTTGCGGGCCTTCAATTGGCAAACCCAAGCGCCAGCCTCACCGCGAGCGGGATCGAGGGTCATGGCATGGACTTTATAGTAACCGGCGTTATTATCCAGAGAAACTGAATTGCGGTTCGGTGGCTGAATACCGTCCTCGATGCCGTCTTCGTTCGAGTCACCCGTAGCGAGATCACGGTTGTTCAGGTTGGTGTAGACTTCCGCCACTATTACATGGGGAGCCTCGAGAACAATCTCCAAGGTTTCCTCGTCTCCCTTAACCTCATCCACGAAAAAGTTGGTCGTGGTGTAGTCGGCGGGAACCCCGTTGACCGTGAGGATGGGGTTGGCTGATCCGTGACTTACGAAATCCGTGGCGACGGTGCGGATGGTGCGCAGATCGACGCCCGCCACGGAATCCTGGTAGTCCACGATAATGGTCTGCCTGAAATCGTCCGGAGCCCCGGCAGGATTCCGCAAAATGGGAAGTTTGTAGGCGAGGGCTGCCAAACCAGGAGTCACGTTTCGCTCCACCCATGCGCTCGAAATGTCTTGGGCTACGGCGGGAGCATAGGGAGCCTCTTGGGTTACGGAGTCGTCGATGCTGACGGTTAAGTTGGCGATTACCTCCGCATCGCTCCGCCCGTCGACGAGTCCTGAACTGAGGTAGGTTTTCATGAGGTAATCCTGCCCGACCTTCTCACCGTCCTGTTGTGGCCAAGTCACGAAGAGTCGATGACTGGGACCGCTAGTCTTCACCTTTCGGTCTAGGATGCGGAAGTGACCCTCCTCTTCGTTGAGCGTCAGGTCGGTTGACGAGGAAGCCTCCCGCAAAGCGATGCGCACGGTGGCCTCACCCCCGCCCGAGGGCACATTACGGTAACTGAACCGCCATTCCTTCGGAAAACCGACTCCTAGGTTTTGTCGCGAGGTGATTTCCACGGCGGATGCCCAAGCACTTGAATTTCCGTCGCCGGTTTCCCCGTTGCCGTTGAGGGCGCCAATCTGACCATCATCGTTAGTCGGGTCGTCATCATCAATGTGGAAAAGCACCTCGGTCACGCTGGAATCGGTGCGGACAACGAACCCGTATTCGGAACCAAACAATTCCTCGCCATCTCTTCCGGGAAAGTTGACCGTACCCTCGGGACGCTTGGTATCGTAGTACAAGGTACGCGAAAAGGTATTGTAGATGGAAGCTTCGCCTAATCGGCTCAGGAAAGCCCGTGCCTTCACAAAGTGGAAACCCTCCTTCAGACCAGTTACCTTGTCGCCGTAGTCGCGGTGCGGATAATACTCAATGGCTTCGGCATCGAAACCGTCTATTTCGAAGCTGGTTAGCATCTTCTTTTTGAGAGCCACAGCGGACTCGTTTTTCGGAAAAACGCTGGCCAGTGAAGCACCGTTCAATTCGTTGCGATACACACCGATCTTGTATTTGAAGATTCCTGAGTCCGGCAAAGGAACGGTGGCTTTCCACCAATCGACGGTGGGCTCTTGTCCATCGGAGTGGGAAAAGGCAAACGAGGTAACTGGCGTCGTGCCGATACCGCCCCCCCCCGCCCCTTCGGGATTACTGCCGTCGATCACATGGTAAAGCCGAGCTTGATTCACCTCAAGGTTGTAGCCTACTTTCACCCAGACAGTCGCCGAGCTTTCCGCAACCTTGAACTGCTTTTCCCCTTGGTCATTGTTTTGCTCTGGAGCGTGATACGCCCAGTGGGCGGTCTCATCTTCATAGGAATCATCTCCGGAACCACCGTTCACGGTGAAGAAGGAACCGTTATCGGCAGACCACCAATAAGTTTCTGCCCCTGCGGATCCTATCATATTGCGACTTGTGTCGCCGGCGGCGAATTTCTCCGGCCCTTGCCTTCCGACGAAATCCATTTGCTCGAACCCAAGGTAAACATCGGAGGAAAATGCAGGCGGATTGTCCCGTTTACCGTTGCCATTAACATCTATACCTCCGTCGATATTGAGCAACATGTTCTCAGCCGAACCATCGGCACGAACGACGAACTTCAAGTTCTTCCCACTAGTTACCCTTGGGATTTTCCATAAATAAGAAAAGTCCGTTTGGTTGGCATCGGATACGCCATAAGGATTGAAAGCTGGATCGCCATCAGGCCCGTCAGTTCTCCTCACCGAGATGGTTTCCACCTCTTCCCCATCTTGTAAAATGCTCAAAGGATGCCCTCCCGCCAATCCCCACAGGTCCGAGGGCTCCGGGCTCCTCCATGAAAACAGGAAATAGCCTCCTGCAGGAATCACCACCTGGTTTAACTGGCTGGCATACTTGAAAAAACCTCCGCCATAGGATGAATAATTATAGAGGTAAACGTCATTGTCCGTTCCGCCTTCAGCGAGAAATCCTGTGGTAAATCCACGTGCCTGACCACTCGAGTAATTGTCGTTAATCATAACGAGTCCGACCGTACCTGCCGCATCGGACATGCCGGGGTTGTCTCGCTTGTCCACTCGTTCGTAAACCACTACGTCGCCGTCGCTCCAGCGACCCACTTGGAACCCCCTCACAAAGTGTTCGTGAAAATATAGCAGGTTAGGAATGCGATTGTCCCCGAATTGACCAAGGAAATTGGTGTTTGCATGGCGTGGAAAAGCTCCTCCGCTCTCTTTGAGAATTCCCGCCTTATGGTTGCCGTCCGAATAAATTATTCCGATTCCTCCACGAGTCAGGTAGAGAGCATGTTGCAACTCACGTCGGGCAGCATAATCGCTATCGTGGCTTTGGGCATGCATAACTGAAGAACCGGGAGCAAAGCCATGGCTACCAGATGCATCCATTCCGGCTAAGGTGCCGAATGGATTACCAAGTTGGCTATTTAGGTGATGGCGAAGGTCATTATCAAGAAGACGCATGCCTGCATTGATGTAATCATCGACCGCCGGCGGTGACCCCAGGTGTTCGCCGAACATCATGGCGTCATCTCTCGGACGCTCGGTATCGAAGACGGTATCGCGATGGTTGTCCCAATCCGAAAAACCTCGCGTAAGGTTGAATTGCTCCTGAGCCTGCCCGAGGTAACCGTAATTGCTACGATCTCTATCTGCGCCAAAGGTGGCGCCGAAAAAATCGGCCGGGATATGCTTTACGGCATCCAATCGCAAACCATCGGCCTTTGTACGGTCTAGAAGCCAACGCGCCGCTCGATTTAGATAAACCTCAACGTATTCGGAGTAAAAGGCCTCGTTTTGCGCGAGGTATTCAACCGTGAGCCCGTTGTCCTGCCCAAATCCGACGTAGCTGCCGTTTGCATCGTAACAATAGAATTCCGGATTGTCGGGGTGTCGAAGGAACTTAATCTTCTCCGCCGTGGCACCTTCCCGGTCGCCGAAGTTTCGTTTGGTTGTTCCAGGTTCTGCTGCAATATCTATAAGATCGGAAAGTCCGAGATTTTGTACCTGCCACTCGCTCCACCACTCGCGAACATTATCCCATTTGCGGTAAAGCCCGTCAGAGGTTCGTCTAATGTGAAAATCCTCGGGACGCATTCCCGGGTATAAGTCTTCGGGAGCGTGCTCGTTGTAACCGGGAACGTCGAAAGCACGGTGATTCATGATATTGTCGAAATAGACACGAATGCCGAACCTGTGGGCCATCTCTATCAAGCGATGCAGTTCCGCCTCAGTACCATATCGCGTCTGGAAAGT
>JACNJI010000195.1 GCA_014382645.1 Verrucomicrobiota bacterium
AAGAAAGGGAATCAGCTGGTCAACGACAGTAACGCAATGGCGGAGCCGGGGAACGGGCGTATCAATGGGGAGACGAAGGACGGGTGCATGAATGTATTCGATCCTGCGGACGGAAGAGTCTTAGCCGAACGCCAAGTGCCTTCTCCCGTCTGGGATGGTCTCGCTATCGCCGAGGGGAACCTTTTCCTTTCGACCCGTTCGGGCGAACTGCTATGCCTCGGGCAATAACCAATGTTTGAGCTCCGGACCAAGGTCTAGAAACTGTTTGCCTCCATCCGTCTACAAACGACAATGGCTGCATTTTAACACTCAACCGGAGACACTGATTTGTCACAACCACTCAATTGGAACAGTAAACGGCTGACCCGAGGTTGGCAGCAGGGGGTGAACGCCTTCTATTACGGCCTTGGGTTCAGCGATACCGACTTGGATCGTCCGCAGGTTGGCATCGGCACTCCTCTGCTGGAGGGGAATCTGTGCAACCTTCATGCTTACGAGCTTGCTCGAAAGATAGCGGATGGATGCCAAGCGGCCGGTCTTGTCGGCTTTCCTTTTGGCACTCCCGGGGTAAGCGACAATATTTCGCAAGGTCACGAAGGGGGAAACGGTAGTCTGCCCTCCCGCAACTTGATCGCCAATTCCGCCGAGTGTGTGGTCACGGCTCACGGTTACGACGCTTTGGTCGGCCTTCACCATTGCGACAAGAACGGACCCGGTTTCGCCATGGCCTTGGCTCGTACGAATTATCCCGGCCTGATCGTTTCCGGGGGGAGCATCAAGCCGGGTTGCCACGATGGTCGCGACATCACCATCCTCGACGTCTACGACTCGCAGGCCTCGGCCAGTGTGGGAGCCATCACAAAGGAAGAGGCGAACCAGATCCTTCGGAAGGCATGTCCGGGTCCGGGTGGTTGCGGCATAGCCGCTTCCTTCAACACTTGGGGGATCGCCATGGAGGCCATTGGCCTGATGCCGCCTTTCAGTAGCTCGATTCCCGCGGAGGCTCCAGAAAAGCGTGAGGAATGCCTCGGAATAGGTCGACTCGTGCACGGCATGCTAGCCAGTGGCTTGCGGCCCCGCGACGTCTTGACCAAGGATGCTTTTGCTAACGCAACCGTCGCTATCGCGGCAGCGGGTGGTTCGACTAATGGCGTTCTACATCTGCTCGCTCTGGCTCGGGAGGCCGAGGTCTCTTTTGACCTGTCGGACGTGCAGGGCATTTTTCGAGCGACCCCCGTACTGGCCAATTTTGCTCCTCGAGGTAAGCGTACCATGGTCGATTTGCACAACTTGGGTGGCACGCCCGTGTTTCTGAAACTACTTCTCGATGCAGGCTTGCTGCATGGTGATTGCGTAACCGTGACCGGAAAAACGATGGCCGAGAACCTTTCAGGAGTGCCCGAGGCGCCGATCGATCAGGATCTTCTCGCCACCGTTGACAAACCCTTCAAGGCCTATGCCGATATGCAGGTATGTTTCGGCAACGTCGCTCCGGGCGGTGTTGTGTTCAAGGTGTCGAGCATGGAGAAAACGACTTTTCAAGGCACAGCCCTTTGTTTTGATGACGCCCGCGAAGTCGCCAAGGCGGTCGAGGTCAATCGTATCAAGCCCGGGATGATAATCGTCCTACGATATCAAGGTCCGGTAGCCTGTGGTATGCCCGAGGTCTTGGTGGCGACTGCAGCTCTCGCCGTGCCCCAACTGGACGGCAAGGTGGCTTTTCTTTCGGACACTAGAGTGTCGGGGGTCTCGCATGGAGCCATCGGCGTGCATTGTGCTCCCGAAGCCGCCGTGGGCGGCCCCATCGCCTTGATCGAGGATGGGGACGAAATTTTCTTCGATCTTTTGGCCGGCGAGATCACATTGCAGGTCAGCGACGAGGACTTGGCCAAGCGTCGTGATGGATGGACCGCCGCGACTCCCGGCTACGAGCGGCGAGGATACTTGGCCGACTTCAGCGCCACTGTAGCCCAAGCCAATTACGGCTGCGTCAGTCGTGCTCATTACCCGGAGTGTGAGTAGTGATGTTGGCTAAATCTTTACTGTGAGCCGGGAAATTCTCACCCTCTTGTTTTTGCTTGGTGTAGGAGTTAGGGTATTCGCCGATGTTGGTGATCCCCAGATACGCACGGACCATCCATGGTATCCCGGCGAACTCGCCATATCCACCTTCGACCGTTTATTCGCCACGCAAGCCGAGGCCTATGAACGGGCCACCGGTCGGCCCGTCGACTCTGACGAGAGCAAGGCATTGGCCTCTTGGTTTTGGCGCAACACCCACTACTGGCATGCCGAGGCCGGGCGGCGCGACTTATGGGGCGAAGGCCTTATCAAAGGGAAGGACAAGCGACTTCGCGAATACTGGAATGGCCTATTCGGCTATGGCTTTGGGCTCTGCGGCACTACCCATTCCCAATGGACCGCGGAGCTCGATCATTTACTTGGGCATGCTCGGGGGCGTGGGGTTGGCGTGGCAGGTCACAATTCATTCGAGGTGTTTCTTAAGGGCGGTGCCTATGGCTCGGGCAAATGGGCTCTTCTTGACCATGATTTATCCACCGTGATCTTCGATGAATCCGGTCATCGCTTGTTAGGTATCTCCGAAGTCAACAAAGACGTCGATCGTTGGATTAACCGTGCGTACAAGCCTGAGAGGCAACGCGGTTGGTTGGTCTGCGGACTGCATCCGAGCGATGGGAATTCCTATCGAAAGTACGCCGTTGCCGAGTATTTGGCGGGCTACGCCGGTCCTCCGCCCATGCTGCGGTTGCGCCGTGGTGAGCGGATGCGACGTTACTTCGAACCCGGATTGGAAGACGGCAAGACCTTCGTGTTCTGGGGACGAAACTACAACACCGAGGGCATACCGGGTCCGGAGCGTTCGCGCACATGGGTAAACCAGCCCGAGAAAATGCAGGGCTCCAAGAATGGTACGCCCCACCGCAATGGTCAGGCGCGCTTCGCCAACGTGACCTACGATTACAAACCGGACTTTATCGATGGCGATTACCGCGAAGGCATTGTCGGGGAGTCGGCGAATCAGGTGACGTTCTCTTTCCAGACGCCCTACGTAATTGGAGCGACACCGCCCAACGAGAAGCCATGGGGAATCTATGACGATGGGTGTAGCAATGGGCTGATCCTGCAGGGGAAGGCCAATTGCCCGGTGTCGGTGTCTTTGGATGACGGTCGCACGTGGACAGTTCCTCAGCCGTTCCGGGATGGCCTCGACTTAACGGACTTGGTCAAGGGTCGTTCGCACTATTGGTTGCGCTTCGGGGTAGGGGTTCGCCAGTTGCGAAACACCGGTTTGGCCATCCGGACGGTTTGCCAGGCCAATGTCGCGGTTTTGCCTCGGCTTAAGGACAACGCAACCACTATCAGCTTCGAAGCCTCCGGCAAAGAGGTGCTTTCGATTGGTCCCGAATTGAACCGGGCGAAATCCTACGTAAGCTCCGGCGGATTTGGCCAAAAGGAGGTCACCCTTTCTATCAAACCGAACAGGCCGGTCGTAGGGCTTTACGCATCCGCCCACGTTGCATCCGGAAGCCCGCCGAACCCCAAGGTGCGCTATTATGTAGAGTACAGCTTGGATGCTGGAGAAAGTTGGCTTCCTGTGGTGAAGGGGCGCACGATACCGCGACGTGGGGACGAACCCGGAGACTTTTGGTCGCAGAGCTTTAGCTACGGCTCGTCCGCCATACGCTCCAAGGCCGGTAAGCCGATTCTGATTCGTTTCCACAATGACGGAGGAAAGCGCTACCTGCGGGCTGAGGCCCATCTTGTCCAGGTAACCGGCCAACCGGACCCGGTCAAGGTAACTTATGCTTGGAACGATTCCGGGGGCGAGCGCCAAGAATCCCATATCTTTCGCGCCAAGGGCGAATGGGAGCTTCAAACCGGTCGGCAGGTTCGTACGCGTTGGGTGGAGTTCGAACCTATTCCGTAACGCCTGAACGATCCGAGTAAATGTGCCGGCATTCTCATGATATGCATCTTCGTCCGCCGGAAGGACGGTTCGATAACCGAAGAGGTATTCTAACTCGGATTGACGATCTGAAGCGTTCGGCGGACCAGACCCTTTCCTGAGTCGATTCTCTCCAACCAAATGCGTTCGACGTAATTATTGGTGGGGTTACCGAGGCTTTCGACCTATCCAAGGAAGACCCTCGCCTCGTGGAACGCGAGGACACTGGTGCCTTCACTATTTCCAAGGGCCTTCCCTAGAAAAAGAAAAACGGAAAGGCCATTCTCGTACAGGCTCCGCTCGCTCTCGGAAAACAAATGCTTATGGCCCGTCGCCTCTGTGACGCGGGATGTGGTTTCGTTACTGTTACGAGCAGGGGTTGGGACATGCATGGCAACGCTTTCGGCATCGACGATGGTATGCCCATCCTCGGTCCGGCAGTGGACAAGGCGGATAAGCTAGTCGGCCAACCGGTCGAAGACTTGGTGACCCCGAACATGCTTCTCGGAACCGTTATGAACACTCTTTTTGATCCTGGCCAAGTTCGCCTCCTCTCAAGCATCCGCGATGACGTAAAGAAAGCCGTCATAGACTCAAAGCCGATTCCCCAACTAGTCTAATCTGGTTAAGCTGATTTGTTGATCAAACCGCTTTAACTAAGTTTTATCCCATAGGTTGCCCGCCCTGTCTTGTTTGCTCTCGTTTTCGAGTATAACTCTCCTCGAGCTTCCGAATACGGAAAACATTGCTGCCGATAAGCCTAGGTAAAGTGCAATCATCGAGTCCTTTCGCAAGTTGAGGATTCCCTTGGGTATAGATCTAAAGAAGGGCAAGTATGGGTCTCTGGAATCCCATTTTGACGATGCGTATCTCACCACTCCCGCTTTTTTATTTTAATTTTTAATTCAGTGGTAAATGGACGTATTCAGGCTGAAGAATTGTTGTGAAGAAATGACGAACAAATTCATTCTCGGTCTCTGCTTTCTCATCCCGGTTTCTTTCCTCCCAGTTCTTGGCCAAAAGCCTGAGCTTTCGAGCCTGATCGAGCCGTTTGTCGAGCGTGATGCTCTCGCCGGAGCCGTCGTCGTAGTGGCTGACAAGGATGAGGAACTGACTGCTCAAAGCTTTGGTTTTTCCGATCGCAAATCGGAAAGGAAAATGTCCATTGATTCCATTTTCTGGATCGCTTCGCAAAGCAAGCCGATGACGGCGGTAGCCGTCATGACCTTGGTGGACCAGGGAAAGATATCACTCGATGACCCGGTTGAGAAATACTTGCCCGAGTTTCGTTCCCAATTGGTGGTGGCGGAAAAGAAGGGGGAGCAAGTCATTCTGGAACCGCCCGTTCATCCGATCACCATTCGGGAAGTCTTGTCCCATATGTCCGGGCTGCCTTTCAAGTCGGCATTGGAGCATCCCACCTTGGATGCTCTTCCTCTGCGCGTTGCGGTCGGAAGCTTTGCCATGACTCCCCTGCAAACCCAGCCGGGGACCCACTACCAGTACTCCAATGCCGGGATCAAGACGGCAGCCCGTGTTCTTGAAGTCGTCTCGGGCATGCCCTATGAGGATTACATGGACAAAGTCCTTTTCAACCCCCTGGGGATGAAGACCACCACTTTTTGGCCAACGGACGAGCAAGCGGGCCGGATCGCGAAGTCATATCGTCCGAATGCGGATAAGACGGGCTTGGAGGAAACGAAGATCGGTCAACTCCTTTACCCTTTGCAGGATCGCTCGAAACGTTTTCCCATGCCGGCTGGTGGTTTGTTTTCAACCGCACGAGATACGGCTCGCTTTTGTCAAATGATGCTCAACCGGGGAGTCTGGAAAGGAAAGCGATACTTGAGCGAGAAATCGTTTGAGGCGCTTACGAGCAGGCAAACTCCTTCCACGGTTAAGCAGAGTTATGGCCTAGGTTTTTCAGTGGGAAATGGATCATTCGGGCATGGTGGCGCCCACGCAACGGGTATGGAAATTCGGACGGAAGAGGGGTTGGTTCTCGTCTGGATGGTTCAGCACGCGGGGTTTCCCAAGGACGGGAACAAGGCTCAGGGTGTGTTCAAGAATTGGGCACAAAAGAAGTTTTCCAAGAAATAGATTAGAGTAGTTAACTAAATTAGCTTATTTAATTGTCTTAATTTTTGATTATTGCTCTTTTCTAGTAAAGAAAAATTCAAGCATGATGCATCCCTTCAAGGTCGATTAAATCGAATGAGAGGACGATAGACTCTCCCCGGAATTTTTATAAAAAATGCTTGTTAGATTTGTATGAACAAGTCCGAATCATCAGATTGACATGATGGAAAAAACAAACAGGGCTCCCTATTTAGCCAAACCAGCATTGGGGCGACGTACATTTCTTCGTTCGACCGGTTTGGCGATGTCTCTTCCTTTCCTGGATGCGATGAATCCTCTGTTTGGAAAAGGAATCGCTGCCGAAGAAGCGTCCCCTCGTCGAATGGTCGCAATCGAGACAAATCAAGGCATCCTGCCCCGTTATTTCTTTCCGGAAAAAAAGGGAGAAAAATACGAGGCTACGGACTACCTGAAGATTCTGAAGGCCCATCGTGACCAGATGACGATCTTTTCCGGAGTGAGCCATCCGGGAGTGGATGGAGGCCATGCGGCCCAGAAATGTTTTCTGACAGGTACGCCTCACCCGGCTCGCGGAGGTTTTCGCAATGGCATTTCCCTCGATCAGTTGGCGGCCGAGGAAATCGGTTCCGCCACTCGCTTTCCCTCCCTGAGCTTGGCGGTAACCAATGAGAACGCGACCTTGAGTTATACCAGGAGCGGGGCGGCGGTTCCCTCGGACCAGAGCCCCCGGAAGCTCTACGAGAATCTTTTCCTTCAAGGCAAACCGAGCGAGATCGAGGCCAAAGTCGAAGCGTTGAGGCAAGGTCGGAGCACGATGGATTTTCTCAGCGAGCGGGCGAAGAAGTTAAACCGCAGCCTCTCGAGTGAGGACCGCGACCGGATGGACCAGTATTTCACTTCTGTGAGGGAACTGGAAAAGAGAATGCATGCCTCCGAGCAATGGGAATACGAACCCAAGCCCAAGGTGGATACGAAGATTCCGGATGAGAACAAGGACCGACTGGCCTTCGTCTCGCGTTCGCGAACCATGTTCGATATGATTCGTCTGGCCTTAGAGACCGATTCGACCCGGGTTGTTTCCCTGTTCATCGATACGACCGTCATCCATAACATCACGCACCACGGAAACCGGCCGGAAACCTTGGCTGAGTTGAAGAACCATGAGACGGGCCAATTCGAGGCCTTGAACGGCTTCCTGTCCGCCTTGTCGGAAAGCGGCGAGAAGGAAGACAACCTGCTTGATCGCACCATGGTACTTTACGGAACCTGCATGGGTAGCGCGAATTCCCACTCCAACTACAATTTACCTGTATTGCTGGCCGGCGGAGGATTTAAGCATGGGCAGCATCTCGTCTTCGATGATAAGAACAATTATCCCCTGACCAACCTGTACCTCTCCATGCTGCATCGCATGGGCATCCGCAAGGATAAGTTCTCGACCTCGACGGGGTTGATGCGCGGGCTGGATTTGGCCTGAGACCATGAGAGTCCCCTTGCTTTACCTGCTGGCCCTTGGCATGGGCCTTCCCTTGTTGGCGAGGGAGCATTGGCCTGACGATTTTTTGGAGAAGCATTGCTATGATTGCCATGATGGGGAATCGAAGAAGGGAGGCTTGGACATGCTCTCCCTTTCCCGTGACCTGGGGGCGGAGGAAACTTTCGCCAAGTGGCTGTACGCCTATGACCGGATCGAGAGAGGAGAGATGCCGCCTCCTAAGCGGGATCGACCGAGCGGAGCGGAAAAGAAAAAAGCGCTCGGATCCCTGTCGGAAATCATTCTCGAGTCGGAGGCCGAGAAATACCGAGGCTTGGCTCGTACTCGCCTGCGGAGATTGACGAGGACGGAATACGAATACTCGTTACGCGATTTGTTCGATATGCCGGGGATCGCCTTGAAGGAACTTCTTCCGGAGGATGGATCAGTCCATGGATTCGACAAGCAAAGCGCAGCCCTCGACCTCTCTCACGTAAACTTGGCCAAGTACATGGAGGCAGCGGATCATGCCCTCGACTTGGCCATTGCCACTCGACCGGTCGCACCCGTTGTGGCAAAACGAAGGATTTCCCTGGCCAACCGGGGGGGGTTCGTTGCCCATATCATCATGAATGGCGACGGTGTGTTGCTAAAGGACATGAAACCCGATCCGGATTTTCCGCCCGCCGGACATTTTAACCATATGAGCCAAGGGGCTCACGAGGCTTACGGATCGTTTCAATCGGGAAGCTCGGTCGGCTTGTTCCGACACGAGGACGAGTCCGTCAGTCCTTATTTCATGGAGCACGTAACGGTCTATCCTGGAATCTACCGAGTGAGAACCTCCCTGTGGGCTTTTCAGTGGGACAAGGGTAAAGTTCTTCCCGCCCGAGGCACCGAAGCGGCCCGCTTGTCGGTCGTCCGGTTGACGGGCGACGGGAGGGGGCCACCCCAGTTACGTGCTCGGATACTATGACGCTCCCTCGCTTGCCCCCAAGCAGCATGAATTGAAGGTTTGGCTTAACCACAATGAGCTGATCGGTTTCAATGCCGCCTCCCTTGCCCCGACAGCCAATTACAACCGAAAAGGCAGGGCGATGGCCTTTACGGGTCCGGGCATCACGGTCGATTGGCTGGAGGTGGAGGGGCCTTTTCACGAGGAATGGCCTCCGCTTTCGCACAAGAGACTTTTCGGCAACTTGCCGATCCGAGAGTTCCTCAAGGATGAGAACCCGATCGTCCGTCCGCCTTTGAGAAAGAAGATTCGTCAACTGGGGGCGGGGCAGAACAGGAGGCAAACGGAGCCGGGACTGTGGACCGTTTTTTCCGAAAGACCAATCGAGGACGCCGGGCGGTTGCTTGCGGACTTTTTGCCCCGAGCCTTCCGGCGAAAGGTCTCTGAGGAAGAACGTGCCCTTTACCTTGAGGGAGTCAGAGAGAGACTGGATGCCAACGAATCGTTCGAGTTCGCCATGCGGTGGGTTTACCGGGCGGCTCTGTGCTCACCCGATTTTCTTTTCCATCTTGAGGAGAAGGGCGAGTTGGATCTGGTGCAGCGGGCCAATCGACTTTCTTATTTTCTTTGGAATTCCCTTCCCGACAAGGAGCTGGCGGCGTCTGGAAAACTTGATGATCCAGAGGTGCTGAAAGTGCAGGTCGAACGCATGCTGAAAGATCCGAAATCCGATCGATTCGTGCACGATTTTCTAGACCAGTGGCTTCGTCTCACGGAAATCGCTAAAAACCACCCGGACCGGAAACTGTATCCGGAGTTCCATCCTTACCTGCAGGAATCTCTGGTGTCT
>JACNJI010000154.1 GCA_014382645.1 Verrucomicrobiota bacterium
CACCCTTTACGCCAATGGGAACATCGAAATCATACTGCTCGTAACCGCAGTAAGGTTTGTCCTTCCGCAAATCCAAGTCCACTCCCGAAGCTCGCAAGTTCGGTCCCGTGATGCCCCAAGCAAGAGCGTCCTCTTTGCTGATGATTCCGATATCCTCTGTGCGATCTAGAAATATTCGGTTCCGGGTAAGAAGTTTTTCTACCTCGGCGATCGCCTTGGGGAGTTCGTCGCAAAACTTGATTACGCGGCTCAACCAACCATCGGGCACGTCGCGAGAAACTCCTCCGATTCGAGTGTAACTGGTGGTGAAGCGGGCTCCCGTCAATTCCTCGAACAAAGTGTATAGCTTTTCACGTTCAGTAAAGGTGTACATGAAGGGCGTCCACGCACCCGCGTCCATGCCGAAGACACCCATGCCGAGCAGGTGACTGGAAATACGAGCCAGTTCGCACACGAGCACGCGTATCGCTTGGCAACGCTCGGGAATCTCAATATCGGTCAATTTCTCGACGGCCAAAACATAGGCGACGTTGTTGGCGAGAGGGGCAATGTAGTCCAGGCGGTCGGTATAAGGGACAAACTGGTTGTAAGTCATGTTCTCGGCGATCTTCTCGTCACCGCGATGCAAGTAACCGAGTACAGGTTCACACTTGGCGATGAGATCGCCGTCCAACTCCATCATGAGCCGAAGCACACCATGAGTGGTCGGGTGAGATGGGCCCACGTTCAGGGTCATGCGTTCTCCATCGGCAGCCCTGGCGGCAACGTCGCCTACGCTCATTTCCTTTGTAACGGGCGTGGTACTCATAGGGTTTTCTCGACCTCCTCGGTCCAACTTTCATCCTTGGCTCGCGGTTCCGACTCGCTCACATTGCCTTCTGCTGGTGAAACAAAGGGTCCACCCATCATTGGAGCGGGCTTCACGGATACGTTCGTGACTTCCACAACGTCGGGTGCGGGCAGAGGGGTTTCGATCCCGGCAAGGGGGAATTCTTTGCGCAGGGGATGGTAGGGATACTCGTCCCACATAAGAATGCGCTTCAAGTTGGGATGGCCTGCAAAAGTTATGCCGAACATGTCGAAAACTTCCCGTTCGTGCCAATCCGCAGCAGGATAAATGGCGGCCAAGCTGGGCACGTCGGGTTTATCGTTGCATGGGCAATCGCAAGCGATTCGCAGGTAGATTTTAAGAGCCAAGGAATAGAAATGGTACAGCGTAGTGAAGCGAGGCGAGTTCTCTTGCCCCCAGTCAAGCGCCGTTAGATCCACCAACATTTCAAAACCCTCGCGATCGCGAAGCGATGTAGCCAATTCCACCAAGTTTTCCGGCGGACAAAAATAAGACAAGCAATCCTTCGAAGTGCGTTTAGAGAGAAAGGCGAAGCGCTCCACAAGCCTCTGGGCCAATTCCTCGTCCATAAGACAGAAACTCAAGCGACCGAAGCGATCCCTTGTGACTTGCGCAGGTTGCGAACGGAAGGCTCGCGTCCGATTTTGTCTTGGAGCTTGATCATTGCATCAAGCAAAGCCTCCGGACGAGGTGGGCATCCGCTAACGTACACGTCGACGGGAATAATGTTGTCCACTCCCTGCAGCACGGCATAGGAGCGATACATGCCACCCGTAGAAGCGCAAGCTCCCATGGCGACCACCCACTTGGGGTCTCCCATTTGGTCATAAATCCGACGAACGACTTCGGCCATTTTGTAGGTTACCGTGCCCGCAACGATCATACAATCGGCCTGTCGCGGCGAAAATCTCATGACCTCCATGCCAAAACGTGAAATGTCGAACTTGGGAGCTGCAGTGGCCATCAGTTCAATCGCACAGCAGGCAAGACCCATGGGCATGGGCCAAACTGAGTGCTGGCGTATCCAGTTCACTACTGCATCGGCTCGGGTGACAACTATTTCCCCCTCAACCTTGCTATCGTAAACAATTTCCTTAGTAGACATTAAAAAAAATGGTTATAATTCTTCTTATGGACATCTTGGACAACCGGCAAACCTCAAAAAAAAGAATTAGCATTCCGAATCGAAGATAACAGAAACTTTATTCCATGGCTTCGATGTTTCTTTAGGCATTGACTAGACGAATATGCGAAACATCCTGCAATCCGACCCTGAGGCACTTTAGGAGAGGTGACAGAGTGGCCGATCGTGCAGCATTGGAAATGCTGTGTACCGCAAGGTACCGCGGGTTCGAATCCCGCCCTCTCCGCCATATCGGTCAGATCAAGATTCCCGCACAAACACTTTGGCTCCGGTGGAGAAGCGAGCCTCGGATAATTCGAGTACGGCGGGAGCAGAGATGGCTTCCCCACCAGCAACAGCAGTTGCCTGACCAGTTACGAGCACGGAAGTCTTGCCGTAGAGGTTGAGGGTTTCACCGTCATTTGGAGAAAGCACATTCCCCGAGTTCAGCCAACGACGAAGCTCTAGTTGGCTCCAACTACGATAAGGCTCTCGATTCCCAAGTAGGTTTTCCGCAAAACGAATGGATGCAGTTTTCCAAAGGCTGTTGGAAAGTTCAGACGATTCAGTCATTGCTTTTTGCATCGACTCGGTAGTCAACCAGAGGGACGTCACTGAGGTGTCGGCAACGACGTTGGCGGTACGAGGAACTCCGGCCAATACAGCCATTTCACCGATAACGGCGCCACGTCCCATGATGTCGACGACCAAATCGCCAATCGACACTTTGACGCTTCCTCCGGTTATCACGGTCATCCCGTCACCCGCTCCTCCTTGGTCCATGATCCGCTGGCCCGAAGAGTAGGATCGTTGCTCGGAAAGTCCTACGATTTGGGAGATAACTGTATCGGGTAATCCTTTCAACCAGGTGACTTCGCGCAAGACCTCTTCTGGCGAAGGAATCCGAAGCTCGAGAGAACTCTCCATCACATTCTTCATCCGTTCCTCGACGTCGAGGAGCAGCCGGTCCGACTCGTCGGCTTCGAGGGAACCGGCTTTGCGTAGTTTCTTTATCGTATTGCGCTCGTGGTTAAGAACGGAACGGATGGCATCCTTGGTTTCTATCCCCACTGTGACCTCCGGATAAGCTTCATGCATTTCCTTGAGGAAATTGAGGCCATGCAAGCGGTTTTCCCGAATCTCGTTCTTGAGTAGATTGGCAGTTTCGGTCACCTTCTTGGGATCTCCACTTTCGTCTAGGTCGGAAACAAACCCATCCACCATTTTGGCCACGTCCTGCTGAGCAACGACAAAGGCTTTGGCTGAATCATAGCTTACGGTCAGGCGGTCGACGAACATACCCTTCAATACGGGAACGTTCTTTAAGGCTTCAAGGAGCTTGGGTATGCCGCACACCTTGTCCAGATATTCGCGCTGGGTCAGTGGTGCCTTGCCCTCCAAGTCCAGAAACTCGCTCAAGTTGTTGTCGAGCAAGGCAACTCCTTGGGCACTCAGGAGACCTTCACGAAACTGTGCCCAATAACTGCTGCTTTCCTTCTGCAGCAGACGTCGCCTGGTTTCCGCCAAGGTATCCATCCCCGCAACCTCGTCAGCCGTCAACGGGTAGGCCACGGGGTCGGGCAAATACTTGCGCACTACACCCCAGTTGGCACCGCCGAGAAAGCGGTCGTCCTTAAGGAGATTCATTTCCTGCTCGCAACCTTTGGCCACTTTGCCCGAGGCATTGGAAAACATTAGCTTCTTAACTGCGGGCAATGCAGTCAATCCGAGTCCGTTTACCAAAGGCTTAACGGTGGTCGCGTTGACCAGCAAGGTAAGCAATACTACCCCGGAAATATAAAAAAGAAATTGGTCCCTAACTCGGGAACTGATACCTACCAAAGAGGCCGTGGCCACGGCGCCGGAGCCTTCGCCTACAATAATAACCACTTTGTCCTTCGAAGCCAGTTCATCGCGGATGCTCATGGCTTCCTGAGTAGAAGTCTTGGAATTCAAGCTTTTTTCAGCGAAATGTGCGTCCTGAGAAATGGCAGTGACTTTACCATTGGTAATGGTCGCTTTGGCCTCTGAAGATGAATTAGATGCTATTAACCTTAGTTTCTTATAAAGATGGGTTTTTTCAGCCCCACGATGCTTCGCTTCATCATCCTTGTTCACAATGAATACAGAGGTCGTAGCCTCTTTGTAGCCTGACCCTCCGGATCCAAGCTCGAATTCGTAGTGGAAATGCTCGGAATACACCACCAGAGCCAGAGCCAAGCCAATCGCTCCGCGAAGCCCCCCCCACCATACGACTACTGCGTCCTTCCCCGGCAAACCGTAGCCCGTCCTTTTCATAAGCGGATAGAACATCGCAATGTTTATTGCCCTGGTCAAATGGATGGCCAAGTAAATGAGGCAGAGGATAACGTAGTCCATTCCAGTAGGATCGACGTTTTGGGCAATAATCACGCCGACCACGATAAAGATGATGACGTTCGAGATAAAGGCCGCCAGTTCCCAGAACTCGTGCATAAAGTGAGCCACCTCAGGGCTTATTCGCTTGGCTCCAACACCAGCCATGAGGATGCCCAAGGCCACCAACCCCAAAACTCCCGAAACTTGAAAGAAATGCTCGCAGATGAAGAAAACGGCATAGGAAGTGACTAGCACCAACGTAATCTCGATCATCGCATCGTTGAAGACCTTGCGCAGCCAAAGTATACAAACGATGCCGATAAGCACTCCCACGAGGGCACCCGCGCCTCCAATTGAACCAAATCCCAAGGCAGCGTCTACGACAAAGTCTCCCAGTCCAGTGAAAATTTGAGCACCGGTTACGAGACCGATAAGAAGCATAAAGGCAACGATCGCGGTACCATCGTTAAGGAGCGACTCGCCTTCGATCAATGTTCCCAGCTTTTTGCTAGCCCCGAGTTCTTTGAGCAAAGCTACTACAGCAACTGGGTCGGTAGCGCTCGCAACTGCACCCAATAACATAGAAGCCAACCACACAAAGGACATCGCGCTCGGGGTGTCCACATGCCATTGCGACAGCACACCCCCTTCCCCACCAAAGAATTGCACCATCCCCCAGAAGCACAGTCCCGTCATAAGTGTTGCCGTAACGATACCCGGCCCGGCCAGGTACAGGGCGTTGCCCACAGACTTCTTGAAAGTGTGGACGTCCAAGGCGAATCCGGCCTCGAAAATGAGGATGGGAAGGAATACGTACAGAATGAGGTGCCCATCCATATTGCCGCCCCAAGTGATCGCCGCACTCAGCGTATGAACAATCTTGTGCCACAATCCGTCGTCGTGGTGCTCTCCCCCTTCGGCATGCTCGGCGTGTCCGGTTTCGGCGTGCTCCTCATGTCCGGGTTCGGCGTGTCCGGGTTCGGCGTGTCCGGGTTCGGCGTGCTCGGCGTGACCGGCTTCAGCGTGCTCGGCGGTAGCAGTGCCTGCCTTATCTATATAAATCCGATTCAGTCCTCCCATTCCCAAACCGATAAGCAAAAGAAGAACCGTAAACGGGAGAGGAACTTTCTTCAGAAAATGACTAGTCGCAGCCCCGACGACTAGCGCGAGAATCAAGAAGAAGAGACCGTATAAGTAACCGTGCCCACCAGAAGAGGCGAGAAGGGAAGGCGAAAGGGAAATTAAGTTCATGAGCAGGAAGTGGTTTTCGCAATATCCAACCAATCAAACCCCCATTGCCAAGGAAAAAGACCTTCAAGGCAATTCGAACAAACGCCCCGGCAAAGGGCGCTTCGGAGCAGGAGGGATTTTCCTTTGAGGGGGCTCGACAGAAGTTTTCAATAGTGAATCCGGGCGTGGAGAAACTCGGCTTGGAGGTCGTCCCAGAAATTCCTCCAAAGGGTTTGAAGAACTGGGTCGATCGGGAGAAGGCTGGACCGAGGCAGGCAGGGGGGCGGGCTGGGCAGTCTCATGGGGAACGGGGGCTACCGGCACTACCTCGAAAGTGTCGACTCCCTTCGCATCCCCCACAACGGCTCGAAAACGCTTTGCGATGGATTCGTCCTGAGCTTTTGTGACGATTGCCAAGGAACGCTCGAATGATGAAAGATTTTCGAAGCCACCGACCAGAAAAGAGGTCTTGGTCATTTTCCCCAAGTCAACGTACACTAGGTCGCCAAATCCACGCCCACCGGGTTTAACAAAGAGTAATTCGCCCGGCAACAATTGAGTGGCTCGCTTGGACTGAACGTCAGTAACACGAACTCGACCTAACATACCTACTATTTTAAGCCCACCATTCGGCTCCACTTCCAACATGACGGTTCCCATTCCATCCAAGGAGATTTCCGCTTCCGGACTCTTCAAGGTGAGCAATGCCCCCATCTTTCGGGTCCGATAGAGCAAGGACCCTTCATAGACCACAATGCCTTTCTCCTCGATCATAAAAATCGTCTCACTACCAAAACGCAAGGTCCGCCCGGCCGCCAGGGTTTCCAAGCCACTCCTCGGTCGCACCGATACCCGCGCCCCTTGGGGGAGATAAGAAGCCCGACCCACGGTCTTGGCTCCATCGGAGGAACTAATTAATGCTCCATCACCGATAGTTGCGGAAACTAAGAAAAGATTTTTTGCTTCGCTATCGGAAATGAATGTCAACGCTAACCAAAATGCCGTACCGAAGAGGATGGTGCGCCAACCAAAAACGTTTCCAGACAATGTTAAATATGAATTCACGAACAAGCTCTTCTTCATGCCTAGCAATCCTCGAAACTAGAAGCGGTAGTTCCCCGTCAAGGCGGCACCGATATCCCACGCTCGGAACTTGGAGGATTGATCCAACAAAGCTTCGCCCTTCTCGTTGGTGAACATTTTAGAATAATTAATGAATGTCTGAACACCCAGCCACTCACGAAACTGATAAATACCAGAGGCACCGAGAGTAAACAGGTAATCCACTCGACCTTGGTGGTCATTGTTTTTGTAAGAAGTGCGAGCAAACCCAAGACTCGGCATTAACAAAAGTTTCCCGTCGGGTCCAAAGGAATGTATATAGGTCGCATTGAGCGCAGTCTGAAGGTTGTCTCCATCATCGGCAAAGACGCCCGGAATGGGAAAGCCATCATAGCCATTTTGTATCACGCGTTTGGTATTGGCGTACTTGATCATCGAATCGATCATCAAGAACGATTTCTCGGTAAAGGGTAAGATTTTCTGGATCGAGAAAGTGGGTGCCACCGCATCGAACATTTTGTCTCCCGAGGAAATACTGCTCAGGTAATCGTACTCCAAACCTAATCCCAAACTCCAATCGTCGGGCAATCCAATGGCCGCCGAACCCTTGATCATGCTAAAATGATACCCAAGCAAGTCCTTGACCGTTTTTTCCCCGTAATGGGCCCATTGAGTCATGTAGTCGATCCTGGGGATCAAAGTAATGTAATCACCAATTCTAGTGGGACGAATGCCCAAGCCCGCTCCTGCATTGAATTCGTAGACGCCGGATCCCATGGTATTCGCTTTGGTGCGCAAAACGTTATTTGTGTAATACATGCGAGTTCCTGCAGACAAGGAGGCATTCAAAAGAGGTTCGCCCGTAGAAGTGGATGGCGAACCGGCGGCGCCATCCGGGGATAACCGAGGCGGAGGGACGTTTCCAGTGGCAGGAGGTGGAAGTGAATGTGTCGAGGGCACTGGTGATGCTGGCGCCACGGTGCGTAAAGGCACTCCCACCTCAACGATTTCCTGCAACCCCAAGTTGGAGTGAAAACCCTGAAATCCCGGACGGGAAGGTGTCGCGGCAGGAACGACAACGGCTTGCCCGAATGATTCACTTGAGACGAAGGCAAGATTCGCCAAGGCAAACAAAGAGGAGAGAGTAAGAATCCGGATGTGAAAAAGGCTGCGGGTCATCACGATAAATGAAAAGAAAATTCAATCATGGATAGACAGTCTTGCCAATGATAATGTTTTTCTTGAACCGATCAAGAATTATGCAGTGATTGAACATTATTTCGGCCAAGGTTAAACGCAAGAGGAACGAGAAAAGAGAGCATGCCGAAAAGCCTGAAAGTCACGACTCATCGAACTGTATCTTGAACCACATCTATCCACATCCCATCTGAATAGCGGAAAAGAAAGACTTTTCCAGAGGTAACACCAAGAAAATAGTGCCATCCGCCACCTTGCTGAAAGACATATGGATATAGGTCGCGAGAAGTCCAAAGCCAACCTAGGTTCTTCTGCCAGTACCAAAGTCCACCGGACTCCTCGGGAAAGATGAACAACCACGCGTAATGTTCGTGGAAAACCCAATCCGTTTCTTCCGTCACTGCAAAATTTCCAAACCATGGACTAGCCCACCAATTAGGGGCGTTGATGGGGTCCGACTCAGTACCGTTTGACCACATTTCAGTGTCATTGGTACTGTTCAGGTCAAACCTCTCCTGAGCACCGTATCCCGTCCCCTCTTCATTGGTCGAAAACGCTCGAGAATAATAACTCATAGAAGCCGACAAACCCGATATCTTTGCAGTGAAAGCACCCGTTCCAAAATCATCGATGGCTGCGGTAATCGTTAATGTATTAGGAAGACCCAAAACAGGATCGGGGTCTCGGCTCACGACAAAGCCTCTTTCGGAAATGCCTGCAGTGTGACCAGCGTCTAGAAGGTCTCCAAAGAGAAGAGCTGAAGTGGTGTCCAATACGGTAACTCCATCAGTGTTCACATTCGGTAAAAAGGCATCCACGATCTCGAGGGGCAAAATCTGCTCGACAAAAGCCCCAAACTCGTCGGTTGAACGAATTCGAATGGAATAAGATGATTTCGTCTCGAAATCCAGTGCACCGTTCGAATAGAGGCTTCCATTAGCTTCCAGCTTGAAGAATCCGTTATCCGTCGAGCCCGGTCCCTCGACTAGGGAATAGGCATATGGCCTGGTCGAGTTTAGGTCGTCGGGATCCAAGGTCGACAAAACGTAAGCTAATTCGCTCGAAGTAAAACCTTCCTCTATTTGAACCACCTTCTGGGCAATTGAAGTGGGTGCGTCCTTGATTGTCAAAACTTCCTCCACCCCTGTCCATGCCCCGTATTCATCTCCCCAACGAATTCGTATGGAATAAGATGAATTCGTCTCGAAATCCAGAGGCGAGGTCGAGCGCAAGGAACCATTGCTTTCCATGGTGAAGAACGCATTGTCCGTCGAACCCGTGCCGTCGACCAGAGAATAGGAATTGTTCGATTCACTGATATCGTAAGGCGATAAGACGGCAACCGAGGAACCCGAGGCGAAACCATCACCCAATTGAATGATCCTTTGCTCAATTCCGATGGGGGCTTCATTGAACACTTCGACCCGACGGACAAAGGGAATCGCATCGTTGCCGGTTGAATCCTTCGCCGAAAAGGTCAAGTCATA
>JACNJI010000153.1 GCA_014382645.1 Verrucomicrobiota bacterium
TCCCCGTGGACCAGATCCCAGTCGCCTTCCGGTCGGGTCATGGCGTTTTCAGGCAGCTCGATGGTGTTCTGTGTTCGGGTATCGGCCAGCGGATCGGCGGTGCCGATGGCCAGTATGCTGGCCATCGGGACTTCCAAGGCTGGGAATCTCCTTATCCAGTTTCAAGGAATACAAGAAGTTAGGAATGCCGACTGACGATCCGGATGAAGCAAAGTCGTGGATTCAGCAAAAGAGACGGCGGCGTTGGTATTCGTTTCGAGCGAAAAGCCGTCACACTATGTTACGCCTAAGAAGGATTTCCCGTGAGGGCTGGGAATGATTCGGGGGGGGGTGGGGCGATATTAGATATTACCCGATAAATCGCTATCTTAGGTGGCGATTAGTCCTGCATTGTCCTGCCAAAATATGGCTGTCCTGCCAAGAATAATGCCGTCTATTGCCATTTGAAGTATTTTATAATGACTGAATTAGAATCTTATAAACCGCTGATCAGCAAAGTTTATCGCGTGAATAGTGGCTTATTTGTCCGAAATAGGGGGAATTGACTCAACGGTTTCGAATCCCGTTCTCTCCGCCATTTTAAGTTGAGACCCTTCAACCTAGAGTGGGATGGGTTTATCTATACGGATTCCCCCTTTTTTATCCATGGGTAGGACCTTACAGGTTTTGCAGCGCTCGGGGCCGGTAATGAAGCGTTTTGCATTACCTTCCGAGTCTGTTTTTCGCAATAGACCCGCTCGTGAGGAAATTTCGATGCACTCGATAAGGTCTTTGCCGTTGTATCCGTGTTCGTGAGACGTAGTGAGAAGACCGTCGGGGTGGAGAAAGTTTACTATCAGACCGTACCTTAAATGATCGACGTAAACCTTGCAGATAACGTCGCCGATACGGAACGAGCGTTTTTTTTCGAACTTTGATTTGTCAAGGAGCTTGCACCGATTTTCGGTTAGTCGGAATCGCTTGTAATGAGCGAAGTCTCCGCGTCGGATTGGTTCCAGGTTATGCGGATTGAGCTGAATGAGCTCGAAGGAACGTCTGCGACCTTCCCTAATTAAGATTATCTCCCCAATTCGTACTCGACCGTTTGCGGGAGCGATTTCCTCTACGATTTCGCCTACCGAAAGTACAGTTTTTTTCTTGAGGCGTTTGGGGATTGAAACCATTATTATTCATACATTTATATCACCGGAAAGTCAACTCGGGCAGACTTTGAAATGAGGCTCGCAATGGCTGTTGAAAGTTATATTGTATTGTATATATTCTTTTGTCTGATGAATCCCGCCTTAAAGATACCTTTTTTTTGTCTCTTGGTTTGCAGTGTTTTGTTCGGATGCAACGGCAACCGGTTTTCTTCCGGAAATGAGGACCGGGAGTCCGCTCCTTTGATGGATGGCGAAAGTCCTTCTAAATCCGGACCTGTCTTGAGAAAGGGAAATTTGGATTTTTTTGTTTTGGGTAGGAATCGATTGGAAATCGAAACTTTGTTAGGAGTTCCCTATGAAAAGGACTCCGAGGATGGCAACTTGGTGGTTTGGAGGTATCGTCGGGCCGTGTTCGACGAAGCGACAAGCATTACCTATGGTTGGAGCCGCCTAACTTTGCAGTTTGCCCGTGGCCTTTGCTCGAAGGTTTCCGTGGATTTGGAGCATCCTCTCATTCCGGTTGACGAGAATACTGAGGTGAATCGCAGTTCGGGTTCTCCAGGTTCACCTCTTTTCCGCAAGTTTCAGTAGATTCTGCCAAGATCTGCCTTTCTTGTCTGAATTCCCGTATCTACTTCGAGGCAAGTGTATTGCTTTGCAATGACTTGTGTGTGTTTTCCAAAGAAAACGCCAGGAGTAAAATCCTGGCGCTTTCTGGCTTAGAAAAACAAACTAGACTGAAACAAACTGACTTTCGTCATTACTACAGACGGGGGGGGGAGCTATTCGTTCAAAAAAAAATCAAAAATCTTAAGTGGAGCATTTATGGAAGGCGCAGAATAGCGATACCTTCGTTTTCCGAAGGTTCCTTGAGAGAGCGACCCTCATGATCCAACACTCTAAGGGCTTTGCCGTTTGATGAAGTGATGGAGATGGATCCTTGCTTGGCAACCGGTAGACGTTCTCCTTTGCGCAAGTTTTGCCATTGTAATTCCACTCCTTGGGCATTCTGTACCAATATCCACACGTCTCCAAGAGCTTCAAGGGTAACTACACTCTTTTTCTCGGAACTTTGGGTTGTTCCGGGCACCGGTGCTTGTGTTCTTGGCGGAAACTGGTTGCTTGTGGGTGAAAACAAATTGGGATGAGGGGGCGGAGCGTCCGGCGGGGGGGCGGTAGGTCCACCGCAAGAGGCAGAAAATAAAACCAACAAACCGAACAGAGGTAGATTTATTTTCCAGAAAATATGATAGGATGATCGATTCATATTTATGGAGAGTGATTTGTTCTTGTTGAAGGCAAAATAATAATGGTCGATCGCAAATTGTTTATAAAGAGCGTTTAAGTAGGCTCAACAACAAAATGATGAGGCTTTTCCGGATGTTTGTGCAAAATGGAAACCGGAACCGTTTCCGTACGCCGAATCGTTAATTTGAAAAACAAGTAGCTGACCAGTGGGTCAAGTGACTAGTCGGAAGCTTCTGGTACGGTAACTGACTGCGGAATATTCGTCCAGTCTTCCGACCATCGATTCCATTCTGAAAAATCTAAAACTTCGGGTATGGGCTGAAGGTTCCGACAAGAATACGCGAACATTTCCAAGGCTTGTTCCCTGGAGGTGGCCATGAAATATTTGACTACAGGCGTGATGCTTCCATCAGTCTGGTATGAGATTCGGTATTGAATGGGATCGGGCTCTGCCTGACGTTTCTTCTTCATGCCTGAAATTTGGTTTAGTAAAAGCCAATATAAGTCAGCTATTATGCAAAATGCAACTCGGTGGGGATGAAAAATCGAAATTTATGTTCGCAGAGGTTAGCGAGGGGGCGAGGAGTTAAACCAAGAACGTATAAGATCGGCGTTAGGTAAAAGATCAGAATTGGCGCTATCGGATTGCGGGAAGGCGGGGTAGGCAAGAATTTGTCCGCTTGCTAAGCGACCTGTTGCGAATAACCCGTCGGGAGAGAAGGCGCATGCCTCGAAGGGTGCGGACAGCTTTTCGGCAAGATTGGCTTCTAGCTTCCCCGTTTCTGCACGCCATAGTCTCAATGCACCATCGGCAGTGGTTAGGATCCATGCATTATCCGGTGATTGCGAACAACCCCGAGGCAGGGTGTCTCCGTCCATTTTTTGTCCGTGTTTACGGAGAAAAGCTTCCAGTGTGGAGGGAAGGAGGGAGGGGGACGCGTTATACCGGGCAAGGTCGAAATAGTAATCCGGAGAGCTAGTCAGAGAACCGTCTTTTGCAACAATTCTTATAGCTTCTGCTTGCGGAACGCTTCTAATGGAGCAAAGACCCTCTTGCGTAACAACCAGTATGCGGTTTCCTTCAGGAGAATAATGTAAATCCGCTAATTCTTTTCCAGGAAGAGTAATCCTGTTGTAGCTGAGTCCGGTGGAAGTTTCGCAAAGAAGAATGCGACCGGATCGACAGGCGACGGATATCCCTTTGCCATCGCGTGCGAAACGAGCGGTTACAACATCTTCCAGTTCTACCCTCAAGTGAAGAATAAAGGCACCGTCCGAACTGCTCCAAAGGGCGGGAGGAGCACCTGGCCCGGATGTGAGAACGCGGGTTCCGTCGGGAGAAAAATCGATATTGTCGAATCGCGCTGAATGTCCTTCAAGGAAGACGGGTTTACTTTCAGCTTCGCGTGTTCGAATTACGGCTTTACCCGCTAGTTCGCACGATGCCATAAGATTCTTTTTTGGGGAGAAAGCGACTGTGGTTACGGGAGATTTGTGATCCGAGAAGGAAGAAATCTTTTTGCCTTCCGCAAGGGAGACGAGGTGGGTGGATCCATCGCTGCAACCCGTGAAGAGCAGTTTGCCGTCGGGGGATGCCGCCAAAGCGGTTATCGCTGCTGGTAATCTTGGACCTACATTGCGTGGAGGTCTTCCCGCGAGATCGGAAAGATAGAGTTCACCCTTGGCATTTCCGGTTAAGATGAGATCCGTTTTCGGTACACTGACTGCGCACCCTCCGGGAAGCTTTTCGGGACTACCTAATAGAAACGAGCCTGCCGGAATCGGCATTAGACGAAGTCCGAGTTCCTGTACGAGGTGAGGTTTATCAACCAGCACCTTTGTTACATTCGCTTCCGGAGAGAGATCGGGGGCGAGGGCGACTCGAAAACCTCGGTCGTCTCTCTTGACTCCGGGATCGTTTGCTCCGCGATAGGCCGACCGGCAACGGTTGAAGCCGACATTGAAAGAACCCCCGCGCAGGGAGCGCCAGCGTCCTTCGGTTATGAAGGGGTCCACTCCACCCGGTATTCGGCTCTTAAGCATATTTTGTTTGTTTAACTCGACATGATCGAGACACCATTCCCAGAGGTTGCCGTGCATGTCGTGAAGGCCGTACGCATTGGCATCTTTCTCTCCGCCGGCATGGGGAGCATTATTTGAATTTTCCGAAAACCAAGCGATTTGGGCAAGGTGTTCGGAATAGGCGGTGTCGTCGTTGGGTATGGACGTGATGGAAGATCCGGCAAAGGGACCGTTTATCCCCGCTCGGCAGGCGTACTCCCACTCGGCTTCAGTCGGGAGGCGGTATACGTACCCGTTTGCAGGAGGAAACTTTTTGTTGAGAAGCTTGCAGTATTCGGTGGCGTCGAACCAGGACATCTTTTCGACGGGAAACTTTGGAGATTTCCGAGTGCTTGGGTTTTCTCCAACGAGTTTCTCGTATTGTTCTTGGGTTACTTCGAACTGTCCTAGCCAGAAATCCCGTGAAATCGTGGTGAAGCGTTGTGTTTCGTTGGGGAAGCGGCCAAGTTCACCGTGCAGGCTTTCGCTCCCCTTTATTTTGCCCGAAGCGAGACGGGCGTGCCCATTCCACAGTCCAAAGGTGGCATCCTTGCCAACGGTCAGAATCGTTTCGGAATCTTCTGCGAAGCTGGCACCGGCGAGACCCGACTCGGGGTGGGGCGCAAAGCTGAGGATTTCTCTACTCGAAAGAGCTTTTGCGTGAAAAGCGAGGCGCCCCCATAACCATCCCCTCATGGCCGGGTCCGTTTTTTGTAGAATTTGATTGGCGGTTTCAAGGTTGCGGGCCTCGAGTGCCCTTCGAGCCAAACGCAGCTGGGCCAAGTATTTTTCAAGTTCGAGTAAATGTATGTTGCAGGCCAGTCTTCGGACGCGAGACATAGAGATTTCTACCAGTCCGAAATTTGGGTTTTCCCCTTTGGCCATACCGTTTCGAATGGCCGTAAGGTTTAGAGCTAGATTTCCTGACGAGCCTGTTAGCCAAATACGTTCGGAGGCTGTCTTTGTGGTTAATCCGCCTTTTTGAGGGAAGTGTATGGAGCGAATTCTCTCCACGGGCGTATTAAAGATCCCTCGCTTTGTTTTCATTTGGAGGTTTCCATCGACTAAATTGCCAATTTCGGATGCGGTGGAATCTCCGTTGACCAAATTTACGCGAGTAGTTGCTTTCTCTTCCGGGGAGGGTTCTTCGACGGGAGTATAGTCGCCTTCCCAACCGGAAATTGAGGTTTCATTTAGCCGAAGGAAGGAGCTGCCGCCTTGGTTATAGAAGGATACGGTGTTACCCATGGGAATGAATTCCTCATCTCCGTCTTTCCAACTGGCCATTTTCCGATCGTCTAGCCAAACGGCGAATTCCTTAGTCTTACGATTTCCGTAAATGCGAAAGCGTGCCGATTTCAAGCTCAGTAAATCTTGAATGACGGCCGAACCAATGGTCTCCCGAGTGAGCTGCCCCTTTTTCCGCTTGGCCACTTGTAGGTTCAACCTGTTGTTGGAAAAAGAAAAGTCGTACCCTATGCTTCCATAGCTATTGGAATGGGAAGCGGGCTGATTTTCAGAAAACATCTGCACGCGAAAATAAAAAGAGCGTTCCCAGTTTGCTTCAAATTCTATTTCAATAGCATCTTTTTCGGGAAGTATCCGACTTAGACTTCCTGATGCACTCGCAACCAGTCCGCCACCCTCGTATCTCCAAGCGTTCTTACTACTGGGTTTCCAACCGGAAAATCCGTATGAGGCATCGTATAGGCTTTCGTGACTTGGAGGCAATAGGATGATCGAGGTGATTTTTTCTCTTAGTGTTTCCAAAACTCCAGCAAAGTCGGTTTTCACGGCTACGGTCTCTGCATCGACTTTGGTCAGGTGCCCTCTTAAGCGATCTCCGTTGGTGAATTTCAGCAACACTTTGCTGCCTTTTTCGGAGGTTGGCTTTTTTTTAGGAGCGGTACGCGGGGCAAGTTCGATCGAGTCGACTGCGGAAAAGCGAAAAGACAGTGGATTGGCGGCCGATTCGTTCTCCCATTGGAGAAAACGATTGGCTGTTAGCTCAATCAATTGCCCTCTGATTTGTGAACCATCGAAGAGGCGGAGGTGGTCCGATGAGTCTATATCTTCCGATACACCTTCGGACTGGTCAGATGAAGTGGCCGCATTCCATGAAACATTTGGTGTGTTAACCACTCGAATGCGTCCCACTCCTCCTCCTTCAATCAAGATTTCGGCTTTTGCCTGAACTTGCACCGCTTGTGGTTTGACATTGAGTTGGATTCGAACGGTTTGGGCTTCCACTTTTGGATCGAGGGGAGTGGCGACCTTCAAATCGATGATCGTATTGGCTTCTGCATTTAGCTGCAGTTTCGGTGCAACTTTAACTTCTTGACCTGATGCGGTAGAAAAACTTGCATTCAGCAGAACTATTCCTGCAAGAGTTGTAGATAATGTCGTCATCTTTCGTAAATCGGTAGATACCTGTAGTTTAGTGCTAGCGATAGTAGAGCAGCCGAAGTGGAGAAGGCTTTTCCGTAATTCCCGTTCCAACTGCCGTCGTCGGATTGGGTGGCAAGAAGTTGTTTTACGTTTTTGGAATTCCAGACCCGCCAGAGAGAGGGGTCTGCTCGGAAGACTGCTTGGGATGTGTAGTAAAGGCTATAGAACTTGTGGCCTTGGCCGTCATGCGCGGCATTTTCCATTAGGTATTTAACGGACTGTTTGTAAGCTTTTGAATCGGTGTCCTTGGATAGAGCCAATACGAGGCATCCTATGGCTGATCGAGGTTGGTTGGGACCGCTTGTGGAAGTGTATCCGAAGCCGCCGCTAGAATCTTGGCAGGAGACAAAAAAATTGATGGCTTTTTCAATTGCGGGTTCGGGGACGGATAGTCCAGCATTTCTGGCGGCAAACAAAGCCACCATCTGGGCACCGGAAACTGTGGTGTCCGCATCCTTACTTTCAGGACCGTATCGCCAAGCGCCCTTTGTATTGCCTTTCTGTGATCCCAAGATCAGATCGGTTGCCTTTTGTAGCGCGGGACCCAGTCGGAGGTCGTTGGTTATACCGTAGGCTTCCGCCAAGGCGAGAGTGGCGAATCCGTGATTGTACATGGAAGAGCCAATATAGCCGGTTTTCTTGTCTTGGCGGGCAAGGATGTAGTCCAGAGAACGTTTCACGGTTATTCGATAGGGACCGAACTCGGGATCATCCCCACGGGCGAGTAAAGCCAAGGTCGCCAGACCCACGACCCCTGCTTCGGAACCGTAGGAATTATCAGACCAGTTGCCACCGTCCGTTTGGCTCTTGGCAAGGTATCCCAGGCCTTGTTTGTACATCCGGTCGATTTGTCGTACGAGATCGTCATTGGCTTCCTCGAACAATTCCTGCGCCCGGAGGGAATTGCCGGCAAGAACAGCCAATAGGAAAACCGAAGTAAGAAAGCTTTTCACGATTGTTATTCCTCGATTTGTCGGAAGTAGTTTTCCATGGCTCTGCGAAACTCTGGAGGAGGAACTCCCGAAGCTCCCCCTGCCTGTTGGGTTTTCCGGTTCCCGGGGGCAATGCCATCTGCATTACCCGTAGTGTTGTCGTGTTCTTGGTCCGTATCGCCGCCCTGTTGGCTGCCGCCACCCGTTTGTCCAGGCATCATCCCTTTGCCTTGCCCTGGTTTTCCGCTCGAAAGTTGGCTAAGGAGGAACTGTAGAGCTTGCGAGTTTCCGGAGGATGCCCCTTGGGAGCCGGATTGAGCGGCTTCTATGAGAAGATTTATGAGGTCGCTTACGGTGTCACGGGATTGTGTTTGAGCGAGGGTGGTCGTACTTCCGAACTCTTCTTTCTCCAACCCCGCGGCGGAAGTTGCCATGTAGGTGTGTGCATCGTCAAAAACGGGATTGATCTCCTCGATCGCCATTTCCACTTGGACCTCGGTGAGATCGGTCATCAATTCCCTCTGGTTTTGGCCGAGAATAAGTGAACGATCCTTACGAACCTCTTCTTTGAAATGATCTACGAGCAACTTGGTCTTACCGAGAATAGCCTTTTGTTTTTCGCGGATACGAAGAAGGGCTACGAGCTGTGCGGTGAGATCTTTGGCCTCGCCACCGCCACCACCACCGCCACCGCCACCGCCACCGTCATTCTCTTCTTCAAGCATGTCGGCCCATTCCTCAAAGCGTTCGGCCCAGTGATCCAGATTCTCGAGTGCGGCAAAAGCGACGTTTTTTCGAATGAGGGTTGATCCGGCTCGCAAGCCATCAATAGCACCTTCCTCTTCCATTCGCTTGCCAACTTCTCCATAGTTTTTACGGCCTGTTCTTTCGTGAAAGCGGCTTATTTCTCCTTGTAGAAGTTCGGTTTCAATATGAGCCTCATGCTGGGTGTTTTCCAGTTCGCCCTGCATCTGGAGTTGCTTCTCAGGTAAAGTGTTCGCGTGCTGTCCGATGGTGTCCGGCAATTGGGAAACAAGAACTTCGCCAAGTCGATTCTCGGTTTTCTGGACCTGCCGCAACCGCTGGGCGAGGGTGAGCGCCTCCAGATCGTCAAGTTGTTCGTTTGCTTGCTCCAGTATCTCCCTCAAGTTTTCCAGCGCTTCTTGTTCGGATTGTTCCGCTTTGGAAAGACTGGGCTTGGCGGAAGAGGGGTTTGCCTTGGCTTCTTCGATTTTGCTTGCCGCTTGAGCCATCTCACCCGATGCGACATCTTCCATTTTCCTCATGGTTTCACTCCATCGTTTAAGCGTTTCCTCGTCGAAAAGTGGATTGCGTAGAGCCTCTCGAAGGGCTTCGGCACCCTCTTCTGCCGCATCGCGAAGATGCCGAGCATTGTCTCTTTGCGATTCAGCTAAGTTTTCCAATGCCTTATCCGATTGTCGTTCGTCGAGTTCATCGAAAGCCT
>JACNJI010000336.1 GCA_014382645.1 Verrucomicrobiota bacterium
GTATTCCGCCTCGCGGTATTTGCCCTTGCCGTAACAGTCTCGCGCTACTTGGTAAAGGGTATCAACAGATCGAGGTCCATATATGCTAGAGTCAGTCACCTTCCAAAAATTATTCATCTCCGCCCCCTTTGGTCAATAATCACTTTACCCCCCTTATCGGTTCCTCCTAGCCAGAAGAGCCGCTAGGAGACCCCCGCCCCTCGCTTTTCCCTTACACAATTAATTTTTTAGTGTATCCGGTACGTTTGCGAGCATGTTGACGCCTCGATTATATATGGTCTGGTATTGAATTAAACAGAGTCCTTAGAGCGCCTCATCCTTTATCTTTTGGGGGTGGGGCGTTCGCTTTTAAAAGAATCTCGCTAGTGCCAAAGTGCGAAATGAAGGGGCGTAATTGCCACCAAATTGCCACCAAGAGAGATTTCCGGAACCTTTAATTTTCCCCTAAGTCGCTGACCTTCAAATGGTGGCGAGACCCGGAATCGAACCGGGGACACAAGGATTTTCAGTCCTCTGCTCTACCAACTGAGCTATCTCGCCTCGTGGAAAAGAAAGGCCGAAATAAAACGTCAGAGGCTTGCTTGGTCAATGGGAAATATTGCCTGGCGTCGCTTACTTTTGAGGTTGGGCTCTGTAATCGGGAAGGGAGGGTCTCTGTTGAATCGGGTGGAGAGGGCTATTTAGGTTTGTCGGGTCGGTTGGATCATTCGTTGCCCTCTCGGCGGTTATGCACGAGGAAGATATCCCGACTATCAAAGATGCAAGCAGAAGGAGAAGTTTCGTTTTCATCTATTAATGCTTTAGCAGGTTTTGAGAAAAGTCAAAATACGACCTTAGGGTCTGTTGGCTCTTTCCCTATATTCAAAAGAAAGTCGCCTCGAAATTACTCGAGGCGACTTCGTTAAAAGGTGCTTTAGGAGGAGCTATTCCTTTAGGGCGATGCTAGTGACCTTGAGCTCATAGTTTTCGCCGACCTTCTTGGCTTGGCCCACGGCTTCGGCTTTTTTGGCCTTGGGGTTTTCCTTGGCGAAAGCCTTGGCTTTTTTTCCTTTGAGAAAATAGAGTGCTTTTTCAGTTTTGAGTACAGCTGCGCAGGAATCTCCTATCTTGAAGTCGCAGTGGGCGCACTTGAGTTCGCCAGTTACCGTCACTTTAGCAGATTTGCCTTTCTTTTTCCCTTTTTCGGCCTTTTCGGCTTTGGCGGGCTTTTCGGAATCGGCGGCCTTCTTCTTGTCGGCATAGGAACCGAGAGCGAGAAGCGAACTAGTTAGTATCGCGAGAATTAGTTTTGGGGCTGAAGTAGCTAAGGGTTAGTGCTTTGACTTGGAATGCCAGTATTTAAGCTGTTTGTATAGGTTTTGATGGTTGCCTCCATTGAAGCGCCATTCGCACTCCTTGAGAAACCAATGAAAATTGTTCGGTTTGATGCCATTGAATCTTCGCAGATGTCGTTTGGCTTGGTTCCAAAAGTTTTCGATCCCGTTGATGTGATTTCCCCTGTCGGCGAAGAGCTTGGAATGATTGATGCGCATGTGATGAAATTCTGTGACGTCGAGTGCATTGTACGCCCTGAAAGTGTCGGTGTAAACAATGCTGTCCGGAGTGACTCTCTCTTCAATGATCGGGAGCAAGGTTTCGGTTCTTGCGTTAGGCACGATGGCAGTAAAAACCTTCCCGCCCCGCTTAAGCAAGCCGAATACGGCCACTTTGCCAGCTGCTCCTCTGCCTCGTTTCCCTTTTCGAATTCCACCGAAATAACTCTCATCAGCCTCGACCTCCCCATTCAATTCGTAGCTGGGAAGTTGAGAGGATATGAGAAATCTCAGCCTCATGTAGAAACGAATGGCCGTGTTGGGTTGGACACCAATAATCTCGGCAGCAGCTCTTGCCGTCGTCCCGGCTACAAAGTGCTCCAAAAGCCTGTTTTGTCTTCTTGGCGAAAGACGACTTTTTCTTATGTACATAATTCGAATTATAGACTGCTTTCATTGTCTTAGCTACTTCAGCCCCAAAAAGAAATTCCGCCCATGGCGAGCAAGGCATATCCAGCAGTTACGACCGCATCCTCATAACCTAGCCCACGATGCGGAGAAATGGCTTCGATCAAGCCTCCCATACCCAAGCAAAGGGCTCCGGAGAAAATCACCACTGAACAGGCTAGTAGAACCATTCCGTGATTCGTATTTTTCATCTAATCTATTTGAGCAGTTCAACCATGGCTTCACCCATGCCGAGACCGACGTCCATGTAGGTCTGGGCGTTCCCGTTATAGTGACTGTTGGAGGCTCCGCCCTGGCTGAGCGGGTGGGTGTAAACGGTGGACACGTTACCCTTGAACTCGGGGTACTTTCCAGTCGTTCCGTCGACTGCAAGCTGAGCATCCAAGATTAATTTGTCATTACTGGTCGGGGCGTCCTTCGCGGTTTGCCCAAGGGTAGCCACAACGAACTTGGCTTTCGGAGCCTTGAATTCCTGGCGTAAAGTCTTGATCAAACGAACGAGGTTTTTCTCGTACTGAAAAGCGTGGCCATCGTTGTAGCGGTCCTTGTCGCCCTGCCACCAGGCAAAGCCCTCGATCTTGTAGCCTTGTCCCTTCCAATGCGGAAACTCCTTGTCGAAATTGTTGAGTACCTCATGCGCGGCCCCGAAGCAATCATCGTACTGCTTGCCGGCATACCAGTTGATGGGATCGGGTTTGGTATCTTTGTCCCAGGAGAGGGGAGACTCCTTGTATCCCGCGTAGATCTTTCCGCCGTATTCGAAGCGCTTGCTTCCGGGGGTAAGAAAGTCCCAAGAGAGCGAGCGGTTGCCCTGCGATGTCTTGAGGATGAGAACCGGTTCCTCAATGTGGTTGCCGACGGCATGCCCGAAACCAAGTTCCGGACCGATCCTTCCTCCGGCGACTCCGAGAGGTCGGTTGCCCGTCGCCGTCACCACGCCGCGGTACCAGACGTCGTCGCGGGCCTTCCATTGCCTGTTCTCATCAATCAGGTAGGGGTACATGCCTTTGAATTTTACCATAGTCGAGAGGGCGCCCGACACATCCAGGCGAACGATCCAGCCCAGACCATTGGCCTGCCTATTGAAGTAAGTGACCTTAAAAGGAACCTTCTTGCCACCTTCCAGTTTGATTTCCGTGCGGAGGGAATCCTGTCCGGCTTCCTGTCGGTGAACTTCCTTCCCGTCGACTTCCATGACATTGTAGGTCGATCCCCCGTAACCGGGACGGAACTCGTAGATACCCGTCTCCTTGACCTGGACAAATCCACGGGTGATTTGCGCGCCACCGCCCGGATAGGGCGTGGGCCGCACGCCGCCGAATGCCTCAAGCTTCAAGGACTTGGTCGGTTCCATGGAGTCGTAGTCTGCTTCAGGATCATAGTCCCCTTTGTAGACCGATAGCACCGGGTCGATGAACTGGTTTCCCCAGCGACTGCTGCCACCGTCCACCTTGCCGGCTCCAACCATATTGGACTGGCCGGAAAGAATGAAGACCTTAACGGGCTTGCCGGAGGCGACCGATTCGAAACCAAGGAAGAACCCCAGCAGGGTTATCCAAGTTGTGAAGCGGTAGGAGAGAGGAATCGCCATGAAGTAAGTCCTTCGTCGATTATATCTAAGCTCCCGAAACCTTTGATTTCCCAATGAGCTCCTTGATTCGATCTACGAACTGCCGGTCCCCCTCGATCGTGATCTTTAGAGAAGAGAATTCCTCGGAGAACTTTAACCGTACTTCTTGAATCCCGTTTTCAAAGGCGGACTTGATGGTTTTCAACTCATTGAACGAGGAACTGGATCGACTCAAGGAGGTCATGGTCTTGCCTAGTTCTTCCTCAAGAAGGGAAAACTCGGTTTCTCGGAAGGCGGAGTAAGTTTTCGTTTCGGCGATCAGCTCAAGGCGGTTCAAAGACAGGCTGACGCCGGTAATTTCATGCACTTTTGCGATAGCCTTCTCGACAAAACCCTTTGTTCCCTTGATGCGGTAGTCGGCAGTTTCCGGAGTCGCTCCGGAAAGAAAGACCGCCGTATTGCTTCCCGAGCCGGATACCCTGACCGTTTCTTTGCCATTGGCCTTCAAGTAGCTCCTGCTCACTCCACTGTTTCCGGCTGGTATCTTCTCCTTGATTTTTTCCATGTCACCGGGAGAAACGGCGACAACACCCGTCGCCGCCTCCATCTCGATGATTCCATCCACGGGATTGGGATCACGCGTACAGGCCGTCCCGATAACCATGGCTAACCCCAGGATGCAAGCAATCAGGGTTTCGACTTTTGCCGATTTGAATTCTTTCATCATGCCGCGTGAAAAATCTAAGCTAGGGCCATTGTCATCACTTCAGAAGCTTAACCATGGCCTTGCCCATGGCCAACCCGACGTTCATGTAGGTCTTGGCATTTCCACCATAGTGAGCGTTGGAAGAGGAGCCCATGCTGATCGGGTGGGTGTAAACGGTGGCGGCTTCCCCCTTGTGAGCCTCGCCAAAGGCAAACATGCCGTCGATGATGAGCTTCTCGTTGCCGGTAGCCGAGTCCTTGTTGGTCTGACCGAGGGTGGCGACGACCATCTTGGCCTTGGGTGCATTGAATTCCTTGCGGAGAGCCTTGAATAGTTGGTGGAGGTTCTTTTCGTACACGGCGGAATGAGCGGCGTTGTAACGGTCTTTGTCTCCTTGCCACCAAAGAAAGCCGGCAACTTCGTACTCGGATGCGTCCGGGTAATACTTGCTCAGGTTCTTCAGCACGTCCTGGGCCCGGGCCACGTCGCCCAGGTATTGAAGTCCTGCATGCCAAGTATGTTTGGGCGGAGCGGGTACTTCGCCCTTGGTCCAACTTGCGTGACGGACTTCGTCGTTGTGGGCGGGTGTAACCAAAGTGATCTTCTCCCCGGTCTTCTTGTCGGTCGTCTCGACTTCGTGGCGGGGACTACCGGGAGGAAGAAGGTCCCAACCGAGGCTACGGTTGCCGATCGAGCTCTTGAGGATAAGCACGGGCGCATCCAAGGCATCGCCGAGCTGGTGTCCGATTCCGGTCTCAATGCCGATCTTTCCTCCGGAAACGGTTAGCCAGTCGTTGCGCATCTCGCGGGTTTTACCGGGACCTCCGCTACCCATGACGTGCACGTTGCGGACGTCCTCACGAGTCGTCCACGCCCCTGCCTCATCGACCATGAAGGAGTACAGTTTCTCGTTTTTGACTGCGTGTTCGAGGGTGCCTTCCTTATCGCCTTTGACCCTCCCCATTTCGAGCGTATTCGACTGGCCCATGATGATGAAGACCTTTACCTTGCCGGGGTTGGCTGCAAGAGGCAGGGCAAGGGCCATTATCAGGCCGAGCGTGAAAGTGCGTGTGATTGCGCTATGGAGTTTCATAATTTTTTGTTTCCTAGGTTGATTTGAAATTGTTTTCGATGGTCCTAGCACGAGGAATTGAACTCAGTCCCCAATCTTTTCGAAGTCTTGGTTCGGGCGAAGACGGTGCTCATGCTCGACTTCCTCGATGATTTGTTCTGCCTTGGGAAAGTCCATTGCCTCCATGACCATATTGGTTTGATAGGACCATGCTCCGAACATCATGACGACAGGGCTGGCAAGCCCGGTAGCCAAACTGCTCTTATGAGAATGGGCGGAGTTCGAAATGGTGAGGGTGCCGTCCTTGGTATTGGTAGTGACGCTCCCTTCGCCCCGAGAGTTCTTAGGGAGGAGGAGGTCAAGGCCGCTGGTAGCCGCGAAACGATCGTCCTTATTGTGATCTCCATCCTTTTCCGCTATCCCCTTTACGAATACCTTCCGCAGGCTCGAGAAGAAGACTGGGGATGCATAGGAAAGGGCCGTGCCTTCCATGGGCAACCCCTTCATCGTCTTTTGGAATGCAGGGTCTTGTCCGAGCCCGGGCTTGGGAGCGAAGAGCTTGTCGGCGAATTCCTTGCCCGAAGCAAGCACGAGCTTTCCGCTCGGAAGATGATGGGCAAGCAAGGCGGCCTCCAAACCGAGCTCACTGATTTCCTTCTTTTCTCTTTCGGAAGCAGCGGAGGCGGAAATTAAATCCAACTGCATGCCGACCCAATTTGCGTTGCGCAAAATCTTAAAGGGCGGTTTGCGTTTTCCACCTTGAGCCAACATGGGTTCGAGAACTTTGGTCAACTCGTCGGCAATCCATCCCAACCCATCGATCAGGACCGCGCCTTTCAACTGGGGTATTTTCAATTCCTTGGGGGCATCGGGCAACTGCATCATCTTGGTCGGATCGGCGTCAATGATGACGGTGAGCTTGGTGTCCAAGTCGGCCATGACTTTTTCCATGGTGAAGGTGATGGGCGGTGGCATGGGTTGCTTGAGCGCCATCCGGACCATGGCCTTGCCCTGTTCTCCCATCGCCAAGCCCGCTGCTTTCAATACCGATTCGTACAGAGTCTTCAAGTTGAGGTCCTGCTCGATCACGAGATCGGAACCGGCGGGGGCCAATGCGACGACTTCGAACGGTTTCGATTCCCCACCCATCAAGCGTAGAAGTCCTCTGCGACCTTTGGGTGTATGAACGTAGGTCTTGTTACGAAACCCGTCGGCAGTTGCAACGGAACTAAAGCCTAGTGCCGAAATGGCGTCCAGTCCCGTGATCTTAAGCAAGGCGGGAACGTTTACAGGGGGGACGTCAGGCTGGACCTTTCTCATTTCATCCAGAAACGAATTGGCGTATTTACCGATGGCGGTCAGGTCGCCGTCCACGCTAAGATACCCGAAGACGACGCCACCCAAGTCGACTTGCCCTGTAACGGAAGCGAAGCGAGCCGCTTCCTCCGCGGGATCGGACGGGGCTTGGTCGGGAAGAGCGGGAGCTGCTCCGATCGTTCCGGACAGGGGCAAGATAACAGCTAAGAGTAATAAGGTGATTTTCATCATCGTGCTTAATATTTTAGTGGTTGATTTCAGCAATGATTCGGTCTCAATCTCCGCGCTGAGGGATAGGTTGCTTCAAACCTGGTCTAGCGTCATTTTCGAGCTCCAGAAGTTGTTCGTGAATATGCCCCTCGTGATCATGAACTGCCTCCATCTCATTCACCATATCCATCGCCTGGACAACTGGCATGGTGGTGGCAATTCCCATAAGCAATGGACCGGCGAGACTTGATACGATGTTGGCCTTGTGAGAGTGAGCGGAATTGGAAACGGTGAGTATCCCGTCCTTGGAATTAGTGGTCACGCTCCCCTCCCCTCGTACGTTTTTGGGGAGAAACAACTTAAGGAAGGTATTGAGGATAAGACCTTCGGCTCCGCCTAGATCTTCGACGTCCATCGCCGATTCCAAAATCTCTCGAAGGGCGGAGAAGAGAGCGGGTGATGCGTAAGTTATGGCAGTTCCTTTCATTGGAAGACCCACCATGGTTTTCCGAAAGTCCGGATCGTCCTCCAAGTTGGGTTTCGGTATAAAGAGGTTTTCCGCGAACTCCAATCCGGATGCCAAGACTAGCTTGCCGCTCGGAAGGTGATGAACCAAAACCGGGTTCGTACTTCCGAAAAGTTCCAAGATTTCGGCATCCATTACGGAGTATTGCTCGGGTTCGATCGAGAGCTGCACACCCACCCAATTAGGGTTTCGTACGATCTTGGCGGGAGGACCCTGCGTGGGGTGGGCTAGCATAGGTTCAATAATTTTTGCCAGTTCGTCCGCCACCCATCCCAGTTCGTCGATCAGTACGGCAGCCCGCATGAGGGGGGATTGCAATCCCTCGGCATCGGGATGAGTCAAACTGATTTTCTTATCGAGATCGGCGTCTATGATTACTGAGATCTGAGTATCCAAGTCAGACAACACTTTCTTCATGGTGAAGGGAATGGGAGGAGGAAGCGGTTGATTGACTGCTCCATCCATCATTGCCTTGAAAAGGGCTCCCTGCTCTCCCATGCCTGCAACAAGGGCTTCCTGAATCGATTCGTAAACCACCTTGAGATTCAAGTCCTGCTCGAAAACGAAATCCGAGCCTGCCGGAGCTAATTTGACGACGTCGAAAGGTTTCGACTTCCCTCCCAACATGCGAAGAAGCCCTCTGCGACCTTCGGGCGTATACAGATAGCTCTTGTTGCGAAACCCACCCTCGACGCTCTTGGAGCTAAAGCCAACGGCGGAAATGGCGTCCAAGCCGGAAACTTTTAATATGGCGGGAACGTCGACTTGAGGAACGTCGCTCGCAAGCGGTCGCATTCCATCCATGAAGGACTTGACGTAGGCGCCGATGGCCGAGAGATCGCCGTCTACGCTGACGTAACCGTACAGAACGCCTCCGGAATCCAACTGTTTGGCAACGGTTTCAAAGCGGGCGGCATCGGCGACGGGATCCGGCGGGGCTTGATTGGGAAGAGTTACGCCGACGCTGGGCATCATGAAAAACGCGGGCCCAAGCAGAAGCGGCAGAAGAGTGGAAAGTAGGGAAAAGGACATAACTATTTTAGTTGGGGTTGCGGATGATTACTATGTAGGAATGAAATCAAGCAGTGATTGAACTTGATCGCTCTTGATCGTTTTTGATCGTTTCCGGAAATGAGGTCAAATACTATAGTTAGTTGTTTATGATATAAATTTATAGGAACTACCCACCTACTCCACATTAAACTAACACCTATTTGCGTAAATTTACCTCTTTTTTCCGACACATAGATGGAATTGTAAATTAATCGCTGAAACGACGGCCGGTTTCCGAAACACTATAACGGAAGGGTAAAAAAACTTATTTTGTATCCGTTGCCTTCTTGAGAATCTTGATCCCGTTGGGCATGAACGGATGGTAGATCTTAGTTTTCTTGTCGTGGAGCAGGTATGTCTTCACGAGGTCACCCTTATTTGGAACAGGTTGATGCCCCTGAGGCCCCGGCAACGGAGGAAACCGAGTAGATGGCTGCCATGCCTCTAAAGACAATTCATCGCCTTCCTTGACGTCCTTGCCTTTTTCCACGGCGATGACTTCCACGGTAATCTTGAAGATTCGGTCGCGGGCGATGAGGAAATCGCTCCTGCTCGATGGATGGATTGACTTTTGAGTTTTGGAGCTCAGGGCGACGACTTTGCCCCGAACGACGTGCGTCGCCTCCTCCATCATGCTTTCTTTCGAGTGGGGAGCAACGGCCGCTGATACATCGAAGGCAGTCAACGCAACAAGCCCTAAAAAGAAGACTGGAAAATTATATCTAATCGAAAATATCATGTTGTTGAGGAAGAGGGTTAATTGTCTTAAGGAATAGCCTGGAACATTTGCTTGATGTTCAGTTTGCCGCCAACGAACTCA
>JACNJI010000160.1 GCA_014382645.1 Verrucomicrobiota bacterium
GCAACAGGGCAGGAACCCGGGGGCGGTGGATTTGGTGGACGAGGTGGACGTTCTGAAACAGTCGTTGCGAGCGGTGAACACCAACTTGTTCAGCCTGGAGGTCAAACCTACGGCGACGCAGATATTACACATCTTTTCGGAGGTTCCGGCGGAGGAGGTGGAAACGAACGTTCGGGCGGCACGGGCGGAGGCGGCATCAAGATTGTGGCTGGTGAAACGCTTACCATCGGCGGAAGCATTCATGCCATTGGGGGTAAAGGGGGAGCAAGACCCAACGAGGCGCGACAAAGCGGTGGAAGTGGATCCGGAGGAGCTATTTATCTCAAGGGCAAACACATAGTCATACAACAAGGAGTGAGCATCAAAGCAGATGGCGGAGACGGCGCCACCGGCATAACCAACGGAAACACCTATGTCACAGACGGCATTGGAGGCGGGGCAGCAGCAGGTGGCGGTGGAAGAATTTTCATGGAGGCAACCGAAAGCTTGCTGAATATCGAAAGTTCAACCAACTCCAATTTTTCGACCAACGGAGGCATAAGCCCCGGATATCGTCACGGTGTATCGGGATCCATGAAGATTCTTAAGCCGCAGGTCACCGAACTGGTATTTCATTCAGGTACTATCACCATCGACACCGACAAAGGCACGATCAACCACTCGGATGGTTCGTTTCTAGGGGGATCGACTACGGAAAACTTTTTCTTAAGCTCGGACGGAACCGCCTACCCTTACAAGATCTGCACCTTCATCGCCGACCGAATCAACCTTGGCGTAAACCTCAGCGTAAATCTCAAGGGTACCGCCGCCCTATCGTTGAGGACTCGTAATCACGGCGACATAATAATATCCGCGAACATCGTGGCCAATGGAGGAAACAATCCCACCGACGACGATGGAGGGATAGGACGTCTCGCCGGCTGGGACGGCGGCAAGAAACAAAGGGATGGGCAAGGCCCCGGCAAAGGTAAGGACAGGACCCAAAGCAATATCGGTGGCGGTGGTGGTTACGGTGGTCCGGGTTGGACAAACCAGAACCAGTTGCTCACTCATGGGCTCTCCTACGGCGATTCCAAGGTGACCCATCTGATAGGTGGATCCGGAGGCGGTGGCGGTGGCAACAAAGGAGGTGGTGCCGGCGGAGGAGCCATCGAGCTGATGGCCGATGGTGTGGGAACGATCACGATTGGAGCGACGGCCAAGATCTCCGTAAACGGTGGGGACACCACAGACAAAATCGGAGGTGGTGGCGCGGGGGCAGGAGGATCCATTCGTCTAATCGGCGCATCTATCGTCAACAACGGCACGCTAGAGGCCACTGGGATGGCAATCACGTCGGACATGAATGGCGGTGGCGGGCGCATTGCCTTTGTGAGTGATGGAAAGTTGATAGTGGGGACCACAAACGTGACCGGTTTTCAACCCGGCACCGTATCGGTCTTGGGCAACAACGACGTAACCGACTTGGCCTTTTCGACCGGCACCCTCTTCATTAATACTACGAACGGCACTTGGCATCATAGCGACGGCAAGCACGGGACGGGCGTAATCTCTATGGGAGACGACTCCGGAATTCCATACGGCATATGCGCCTACACCTTCGACTCCATCAATTTGCCGGCCGGACTCACCGTGGTACTGGAAGGCCATAACGCCCTCATTCTAAAGACGCGTAACCACGGGAACATAGTCGTTGAAACCGACCTCAAGGCCGACGGCGGCAATTCCGTCGACGCCGACGACCCTTGGGGAAACAACTTGTACACCTACACCGGCGGGAAAGGGAAACTTGGCGGGCATGACGGCGGTCCGAGCAACGCCAACGGAACCGGCCCCGGCAAGGGCAAGGCCAGTGTCGGCAACGGCGAAGGCGGGGGCGGAGGCTACGGCTCGGCAGGAGCCGGCAGCGATGAAGCCACATACGGAATGACCTACGGAGGCGAGGCCCTGAGCCACCTCCACGGCGGTTCAGGCGGCGGCGGAGGCGGCAATCGCGGCGGAGGGGCCGGAGGAGGAGCCATCTCTCTCGAGGCCGACGGCAACGGGACCCTCACCATTGGCGCGGGAGCGACTATTTCGGCAAATGGCGGCATAAGCACCAGGGGCGACAGCGGCGGCGGCGGCGGCTCTGGCGGCTCTCTTCGTTTTGCAGGCAAGTCCATAACCAACAACGCCACGATCGAGGCCAAGGGCGGCGACGTAGTAGGGAACGGGAACCAGAGCTACGATGGCGGCGGCGGCCGGGTTGCCTTCAACTACAGTTACAACCTCAACCAAGGCACTGTAGACATAGGGACCGGAAGTTATGCAGGCACCATAGCGGAGAACACACCTCCCATAATCGTGGGCGATCTCAATGCCACAGCGACCTACTCGAATGAAAACTATCCGCCTCCCGTAACCCAGCAGGAGCATTTGACGGGTTGGTGGGAATTCGACAATCCGACAAACCTCGGTGAGGATTCGAGCGAAAACCTCAGTCATCTTAACGACAACGGAAACCCGACGTTTCATGCAACAGGTAAATGGGATGGTGCCATTTATCTAGACGGGAACGATATGCTCGAGCAAGGAGCAGTCTTTCCATCGAACGTCCCAACAGGCGGAACAGCCTACTCTATCTCCTGCTGGATCAATCCTGACCAAGGTGGTAATCGCGGCATTGTCGGCTGGGGAACTTACGGCTCAGCAAGCAGAGTGAACGCCCTACGAATGAACGGAAACAACGATATTTACAATTACTGGTGGGGTAACGATCTGAACGCCGGGTCCGGTGGAGACTTACGAACAGGCACGTCTCCAGACGGCTGGCATTATATATTGGCCACATACGATCCGGCGCTAGGGTCGAACCGGCAGAAAATCTATATCGATGGCTTGATCAAAGCCCAAAGAAACGCAAGCGGCCTAAATGCCGGGGCGGGAAGCTTCACAATTGGAAGAACCGGTACGAACGAATATTTCCAAGGCCTACTTGATGATCTTCGCATATACGCAACCGCTCTCACCACTAGCGACCTTGCGCAAATATACGCCGGCGACATAGTCAAAGCAATTCCTTCCATCAACTTCGCCGTCACGGCCCTGAAGGGCCCGCAAAGCTATTCTGCCATCGATCTGCCGGATGCGCTTACCATAAATCCGACAAGCGGCCTAATATCGGGAACCACGATGGCGATCGGCGAACACAACGTCACCATTCAAGCATCCAATCTTTCGGGAGCAAGCGCTCCTCAGACACTCGTCCTGACTGTTCGCCCGAACATCCCGATATTGCTCGACCTCAACGCCAGTACGGTGGGAGCCACCTACGCCATGGTCGACTTCTCTAGATTGGACACCGGTGGTGAGAATCCTGCGTTGACTCTTTTCCACGGCACGACGGACGGCAACCAAACATCCGGCGACTGGACAGCCAACGTCCCCTTGGGAACTCTTGGGTCGGGAATTCATTCGGCCTCACTGACCGGACTCACGAACAATACTCAATACTTCCTCCGCGCTAGAGCCGTCAATTCAGCGGGAACGGTTTGGACTGTGGACCACAACTTCACCACAAGCGCGTTGGTGGGACCACCGATCATTGCGACACTCCCGTCAACCTCCGTCACCACCACGAGCTCCACGATCAGCGGCAACCTGTTCTCCTATGACGGCGGTGATCAGCCGAACGTCACCTTATATTACGGGGACGAGGACAACGGAACCAATGACTCGGCATGGGACAATTCGGTAGTCATTGGATCCAAGGGCATCGGCACCTTCACTCACAACCTGACCGGCTTCACCCCCGGCACTCGCTATTTCTACCGGTTCAAAGCCGTCAACAGCGGGGGGACCGCCCACTCTGCCGGTGCGGGGGCATTCGTAACCATCGGCACGCCGGCGATCGAGGACAAGCCCGCCACCAACCTAACCGAGACCAGTGGCACCCTTAATGCCCGGATCACTGCTCTTGGCGGCGTAACCTACTTTATCGGCGCCCCGTTCAACAACGCTTCTCTTCCCGGATTGATCATGTGGATGGACGGCAACGACCCCAACGGCGACGGCACGTCCGACACAAACACTTCCAATATCACCGTCTGGAACGACAAGTCCGCAGACGCACGTCACCTTGCTTGGACGCGGGGCGATCCGCAATTCGAGGCCAACGTGCTCAACGGCATGGGCGTGGTCGACTTCGACGGCAACGACGGCATCGGGCAGAACGACAAGACCATGTACAACGACACCGCCAACGGCTTCTCCATGTTTGCGGTATCCCGTTACGATGGCACCGACAGCGAGCGCGTCATCTCTTCGATCGAGAACTGGAACTGGCATTTCGCCGGGCATGGGCAGTACCACACACGCATAGCAAATTTCAATGGTTGGGGTTACCTAGGGACGGACACCGAGCAGGATAATAACGACTGGCACATCTACGAGGTCACCCACACCAACACAGACAGGGGCAACTACTGGCTTGATGCCGTGAAAGTCGGCACCGACACCACTGGTTCCGGTGACGGAGACAATTGGCGCCCCAAAAGGATTCGTTTCAGCGGCTGGCAAGAGGGTAATTTAGAGGAGTCCCAGTGCCAGATCGCCGAGTTTCTCACTTTCAATCGTGTTCTTAGCGAGGAGGAGCGCCTGAAGGTGGAAGGCTATCTCGGACAAAAGTGGGGACTCCACGCCACAATGTTCGCCAACAACCATCCGTACGTCTCAGTAGACCCCTTTCATCCGCTCATCACGCAAGGAGGAGAACAGGCTAGCGTCACCTTCTACTGGGGCGACGACAACGGAAGCGCCAACGGCAACGTCTGGGACAACAACCATGGAGTCGCCGGCACCCACGACCTCGGTCTGATCAAGCACGATCTGACCGGACTAACCAAGGGAGCCACCTATTACTATTCCGCAAAGGTATCCAACTCCGGAGGCGACGCCTGGGCACAGACGAGAACCTTTGCTCCTGCCAATCGCCTTTTGGGCAAAGACACGATATCCGGGCTCGTGCTATGGCTAGACGCATCAGACATGGATGGCGACAACAGCATCGACGACTTGGCCAACGGTTCCGCCATCGCATCATGGACTGACAAATCGAATCAAGCCAACCAAGCCCTTCAAACAATAGCAGCCAATAGGCCGACCTATAAGAAATCGGTATTCGGCGAGAAGCCGGGAATTAATTTTGATGGAACTGGAGATTTCCTCTATCTTGTCGATAGCCTCAGATTAACCGCAGGCCCAATCAGCGCCTACGTGATGTCCAAGCGGGACGTTCAAGGAGGGGATTCGGCAGCCTATCTTTTAGGCGAGAACATTTGGAACCTTACGGCAGGTCCGGGCAACTCTCCCTACTCCCCCGAAATAAAGAAGTTTTCGGCTTCTTCGGGCAAAACCATCACGAACCTAAAAATCGGCAAGGACGGAACGAGTTCCAGTTTCGACTTCGCCGGTGACATCGCCGAAGTACTGATTTTCGACAGGGAACTCACTTCCGAAGAAACAGATCAAGTCGAGGGTTACCTAGCCCATCGTTGGGGAGCCAGTGCTTCCCTCTTCTCAAACCATTCCTATCGCGAATCCCCCCCCAGTTTCGACAATTCCCCGAAAATCACGATGAAGCCCTACGTCTCCCCAGTGGGAGTAGTGCCGATTCCCCTTAGCCCGGCTATTATTTCGTCCATGAACGTATGGTTCGACGCGAACGACAGCTCGACCACCAATACAAACTGGAGCGACAAATCCGGAAACGGGCATACAGCCACGCGCACCGCTGGCACCTTGACACTCGTCGACAACGCGCTCAACGGCATGCCGGTGGTTAATTTCGCCGACAACACCTATGCCAACGTCACGGGCAACATGTATTCCAAGCAACAGTACATAGTCTTCAACCTGCCGAACGTCGGGGACTGGGGCAGTGTTCTGGGTAGCCAGCAGCGCAGTGGATATATGTTCAATAGAAGCGGCTACATGTGGAATACTAATTACCCTGCAGCCGTCAGGCAGAACGGTGGCCCCGAGTTAAGCGGCAACTTCCAGTTGAGCAACATAGGCAACTACATGGTCGTTAGGATCACAGGAAACAATAACAACACGAGCGTCAGGTCAGGCTGGGCTCTCGGTCGCCAAGAAGGATGGGGCAGGCTTCCCATGAACTTGGCCGAGGTTGTCTCATTCGACACCACCTTGTCGACGATTGAAGAGGACGAGTTGACAGGCTACCTCGCTCACAAATGGGGATTGGTCGGAGATCTTCCGGCATCACATCCATACAAATACCTTCGCTTCAAAAGCTCAAAGCGTTACGTATTGCACGTGGGAACCCCTATGAATCTCCAAGTGGAAACCACCAAGGGACCGGAATCCTATTCGGCCGGTTCCACTCTCGGCCAATATGGCCTCAGCATCAACTCGAACACAGGCTTGATCTCAGGTACTCCCGACAAACTGGGCGACTTCAACTGCACTATCTCGGTTCTAAACTCAAGCGGCTCAGACACAAAGTCGTTCTTTTGCCGCGCACTCAAGGGAACAAAAAGCATAAACTGGGACCAAAGCTTGGTGGGGCTTACCTACGGTGACGCCCCCGTCGAACTAAACGCCTCCGCAACGCTTGGTGGCGTAAGTTATTCCTCTTCCGACGAGACCATCGTTGCCTTTGGCGGCCAAGAAGTGCGAAACCCGATACTGGAGAATGGGCTGGTTCGGTATTGGGCATTCGACGAAGCAAACGGAAGTACCACCGCCTCCGACGTCCGGGGTTCATTCGATGGCGCATTAGCTGGCGGCGCTGCGTTTGTAGCAGGAAAGTTCGGTAACGCCGTAGAGTTCGACGGAAGCACTGCGGAAGTTGACTTCGGCTTGGGCGCTGGTGATCTAGGAGACAAGTTCACGATTTCGGTTTGGGTAAAATGGACCGGCGCCGATTCGCCCGCCAACGCAATGCGAATTCTGGAAAATAAAAATGATTCTAATTCAACCGATGGCTGGGCCATTTTCACTGAAAGCAACAACGACACCAATGTCCTTGTTCGCGGTTCTTCCAACGCCGCCATTTCTCCGAACGTAACCTCTTCCTGGAAAGCGAACAATTGGCATCACGTAGTCGCGGCTTTCAACTTCGCAAACGTCGAGGTCTTTGCTGACGGAATATCCCGGTCTTCGGGGGGCGTCGACCCCGTGAAACCCGGTGGTAAATCTCTTAAAATGGGCAAATGGCATAACGGCAACGGCAACACCTTTGAGGGGCTCATGGATGATCTGCGACTTTACGACAAGGCCTTGACGGCCAATGAGGTGGTCGCACTATTCGGAGGTGGTTCGGGCGACTTCGCGCGTTCGTCGACCGGCACTGCCGCAACGATTAAGAATAGCGGCACAGTCACTCTTACAGCTCACGCTTCCGGAACCAAGTCCATGTACTCCGCGAACACTGTGAGCAAAACGGTGACCATCGGAAAAGCTCCCTTGACGCTTACTGCCGACGACAAGACACGGAACGTCGGGGTAGCCAACCCGCCTTTGACCCATTTCGTAAGCGGTTTCGTAAACGACGACAACGAAACCACAGGTCTCACATCGACCATTTCGCTTAGCACTGAAGCCAATGCTTCCAGCCCGGAGGGCACCTATGCAATCGTTCCAAACGCAACTGCAGACAAATATTTCATCACCTACCTGAACGGATCCTTAATAGTTAGCAACAAGACCTCACAGTCGATCTCCTGGACCCAAGACTTCTCTAATATCGCCTTAAACCAGTTCGTGGACCTCAACGCGAGTTCTACTTCCGGATTGCCGGTGCTCTATGCCATTGCGAATCCGGACATCGCCGAACTCGCCGTATCACTCCAAGGAAACTTGGATGCATGGTGGAAGATGGACTCTCCTTACGGTTCCACCATATTCGACTCCTCGGGCCAGGGCGGAACCGTTCGCAACGGCATCCTCCAAGGAACCGATGGTTCATCCTCCAGAACCGTAGGCAAATTCGGAAACGCACTGATCCTAGATGGTACGGATGATCATGTGCTGATACCCGGATATGCAGGAATAACCGGAAAAAGTCTCCGGACCATTGCGCTCTGGTTCAAAACCACAGTGGACAATCGCCCGCTGCTCTCCTATGGAGGACCGGGCAACGGCGCATTGTTCGCAATCTCTCTAAACTCGGGCAAGGTGTCTCTCGACTTGGGAGGAACCACGCTGGAGGGCGGGACCAGCCTCGCGGACGGCGCATGGCACCACTTAGCCGCAGTCGCTCCAATGGATGCGGATGCCTCGGAAGTAAAGCTCTACGTAGACGGAGCGCAAGTGGCTTCGGGAAGCGGAACAACCTCCATAAACACCGCTGCATCTAGCTTTGTTAAACTCGGAACGGACGGAGTAAACTACTTCAACGGCCAACTGGACGACGTTCGCTTCTACGCCGCCGACCTGAACGCCAACGTAATAGCCAAAGTGTACGGAGCAGGCATTGGTGACTTCAACCGCATTCGCATGAAGGGTGCGGGAACCACCTTCATAACCGCTAGCCAACCGGGAGACGCAACCTTCTCATCAAGCACCAACGAGAGCACTCAGATTACGGTTGGCAAACTCGATCAGACCATCGCCTTCGCTCCCCTGCCAAACAAATCCATTGGCGACTTCGACTTCGATCCGGAAGCAGAAGCCAGTTCCGGTTTATTCGTCACATACCAAAGCTCAAACCCGCTGGTCGCCTCTGTCGAAGGAATTACCCCGGGGAGTCAGACCATCAAGATCCGCACTGCCGGCACCACGACGATAACCGCCACTCAACCCGGCGACTCATCCCACAACCCCGCAACAGCAGCCAGCCAAGTTCTATCTATTGGTTACTACAAGCTTTTCAAGGAATCGATTTCCGGCATGGAACTGTGGCTCGATGGAAACAACGTGAACGCAGATGCGCTCTCCGATTCCATAACAAGCGGTTCTCCCCTTTACATTTGGAACGACTCATCCGGGAACAACCGCAATGCCATACAGGCAACACCTGCCAATGCGCCAATATATAAAAAGAACGCCTCCGAGCTCACGGGAAAAGGCTTTGTCGTTTTTTCTTCCGTTACCAAAATTCTCGAACTGCCTGCAGTCAACGGTCCCAAGACCATCTTTGCGATATTCAGGCAAACGGGACTTGCCGCTAAAACCAAGTTACTCGGCGGCGATCTCGTCTCCACCTCGACGCGCGGCAACGCAGCCCTACAAATGGA
>JACNJI010000270.1 GCA_014382645.1 Verrucomicrobiota bacterium
CCACACCTGAAATCACCGACACAAGTATCTTGCTGAGCTACCCGGAATACTTGGATCAGAACGACTCAAGCACTGACAGTTTGAATCTCTCCGTGCCTCAGGGAACGCGGATCAAATGGAGACTGCAATGTCAGCCTGCCATTCGAGCGTTGAAGGTGACTTGGGGAGAGGATGTGTTGGACGCCAACATTAGTGTTAGCGGTACGGAAGCAGTCTTCGAAATGACCGCCGACAAGACAGCTAAATATAGCTTCCAGTGGACCGAAAAGAAATATGGTTTCGAATACGATGACATTCAGCACCTCGTGCGAGTGGTTCCCGACAGAGTTCCGGATATTGAATTGGTGGAACCCCTCGGCAATGGAGTGGCCACTGTCGACAAAGTGCTTCAACTCGTAGCGAACGCATCGGATGATCATCAGCTGGGAGACGCCACTCTTCTCTACTCCATCAATGGCGGCGAAGAGAAAAGGATCGCCATGGGTAAACTCTCCGGTACGCAAAAGGAGATCCGTTATCGCTGGCCTTTGAATGAGAAATTGAAAGAGGAAGAGAAGTTGAAAACCGCGGACAATATTTCCGCGGCTTTGTGGATCCTCACCTTTTCGATCGAGGTGAGCGATAGGGCTCCGCCACTAGGTTCTCACATCAACATATCGACGACCCGCAGGTTGACCATTTTGAGTGAGGAGGGTTATCTGGCATGGTTCAACAGTGAACTAGACGCCCAACGCGAAATTATAGTGAAAGCAAGAGACTCGGAAAAAAGAGCGACCGCCGAGGTTAGTAAACTGAAGGCGGAAGAAAAAAAGGAATAAGCGAATGAAGAGAGCACTTTTATTGAATTTAGCGATCCCATTGCTTGGCTTCCCTGAACTCGCCACGAGCAAGGAAATCCAACGCACCGACGTTTTGCAAACAACCGAACGCATAAGAAGTGAAGAGCGCAGGCAGGGGGACGTACGTCGCCAGCTTAGCGGCTCCGTCCGGAAAATTGATCGATTACTCAAGGACCTAGAGTCCAACGGTCTGACCGAGGAGGGCCAAGGACCCATTATTGGCGAAATGAGCGCCGCTTTGACAAAAGTTAATGCCACTCGGGTGCCTCAAGCAGCTCGGGACCTTCAACAAGCTCGCTTAGAAATCGATGATGCCTTTCCACACTTGGAAGAGGCGGAGCAGGAAATAAAGGCGATAATAATTGATTTGGATGATCTATTGAAGGCCAGCGAAACGGCTTTGCTGGCTGATGTTCTCCTCGAACAAATCCGAGCCTTGATCAAACGGGAATCTTTTCTGCGACGAGAAACGGCGAGGTGGGGTAAAATGATCTTCATCAACGAAGGTGCTGCTACGGCAGACAAACCAAGAATGGTAAGGGCTCAAAGCGAAACCCTTCTTGATTTGGGCCGATTCGCTCGAGTGCTTGAAGGCGCTGCAGATAAAGCAACGGATGAATCACTCGCCCGCCGTTTCAAAGGAGCTTTCAAGGTATTACAAGAAAGAAAGCCGGAAATGTCATTGCGGAGTGCGCTGGCAACCATCGAACAGGAGGATTCAATCGCCGCCGTAAAACTCCAAGACAAGGCCATTGAAGCACTAAAGGAAATCGAGAGAGTTCTATCATCAGAGGAGGACGAACTAGCCACAAAGGAGGACGTGCTGGAAGAATTGAAGCGGATTCTCGAGGAGCAAGTCGACCTTAAGGAGGAAGTCGAAGATGCGGGCAAGGAACTCAAAAACGCCTCAGAACTTCAAGCGGAACAACTGGAATTGCAAAAAGATTTGGAAAAAGCAGTAGCAGGGGAAGCCCCAAGCGAAGCTCTTGAGGAAGCTTCCGATGCCATGGAAGAAGCGGCTGAGGAATTGGCTGAAGGTGACCAGGAAGGAGCACTCCCTCCGCAAGAGACAGCGATTAACGAATTACAAAATGCCATCAGCCAGCTGGAAGCTGAAATCGCCGAGGCTGCTGAAGCGGCAAGTTCCGATTCTTTCGCCGATTCTCAAGATCCTAGTGATTCGTTTGCCGATCCATCGGATTCCTTTGCTGACCCATCGGACTCGTTTGCCGATCCATCGGACTCTTTTGGAGACTCTTTTGGAGATTCGTTTGCAGATGGGTCACCGAGTGATGGATTTCCTAGTGATGGGTTTCCTAGCGATGCAGGTGCGGGGGAACCCGGCGCAGGACCTCCCGGCGCAGGACCTCCCGGCGCAGGACCTCCAGGCGCAGGACCTCCAGGCGCAGGACCTCCGGGTCCGGGAGCACCAGGAATAGGTCCGCCAAGTTCTGTCCCGGGATCGGGAGTACCCGTACCGGGATCCTTTGCGCCAGCTCCTCCTGGAGTTTTGCCCGACGACCCTCAAATTGATTCGACCGGGTATTCATCGACCACGGTGAGGGGGAATCAAGTCAAGCGCACGCGAATGTCAATGAACTCACTCGAAAGAAGGAGGCGTGCCGCCGCCATCCAAAAGTACGTCCAACAATTGCCTCCGGAATTCAGGAAACAAGTAGCTGACTATTATGAAGTACTAGCGGAATGATTGCATGAAACCGGAAAACAAAACTACTTTTTGGCGGACATTTACCGTCACCTTAATCGTCTGGGCGTTAACTCCGGTTAACTCCTTTTCCCAAGAATCATCGACCGCACAACGAGTCGGGAGAGTTCGACTGCTTCCGGAAATCCAAGAAGCAATCAGTAAAGGCCTTTCCTTTTTGGCCAAGACACAAAATCAAGATGGGAAATGGGGTGACAAACACCCCGTAGCCGACACCTCCCTTGCCTTGATGTCCTATATGCTCCAAGGCCACGTTCCCGGAAGAGGAACATACGGACGAAATATGGATCGAGCAGTTGCCTACTTGGTAGAAGTAGGGAGAAGGGGACATGCAGGCTACATGGGAACCCCCAATCATCACGGCGGTATGTACGAGCACGGCTTAGCTATCTTGGCTTTGTCCGAAGCTTGGGGGCAGAGCACAAACAAACACTTGAGTAACACGTTAAAAAAAGCCGTCGGGATTACGATCCGATCCCAGAACAACCAAGGTGGATGGCGCTACAATCCCGAGCCTAGAGACGCCGACCTATCCATGACGGTGATGCAAACCGTAGCTTTGAACTCGGCTAAGGAAGCAGGAATATCGGTCCCCGACGAAACCCTCAAGAAAGCAGTCAAATACGTCTTGTATTGCCAAGATGAAACCAGCGGTGGATTCGGTTACAGTGGGCCGAGCGGGCCTGGCTTTGCAAGAACAGGGGCCGGTGTAATGTCGCTCATCATGTGTGGCCAGAGAAACCATCCGGCAGTCAAGCGAGGCATGCGTTTTCTCCATGCCTATCCGGATCAAAAATTCAGCGGTGGATCCCATTATCTCTACGGTAATTATTACGCCATACAATGCATGTACCAATCTGGAGAAGCCGATTTCAATGCCTATTACCCCCACATCTCCAAAACCCTGTTGGAAAAACAAAAAGACGACGGACGATGGTCAATCAAGGAAGGTGACACCTACTCCACTTCCATGGCTATACTCATCTTGGGTGTCCCTTACCGGTTTCTGCCGATCTACCAGCGGTAAATTGAAACTTGAGACTTCACAAGAGACTAAAGACCACAGTTAGCGCTCTCATTCGGGAAGCGATATCCAGAAATAAGTTTTCGCCAACGCTTACCTGCTTGCTCTTCTGCTCGTGCCTCTTGGCACTACCCTCCCTTGGACAGGACAAGCGAGTGCCCTCGGCCCTAGAAATCCATCAATGGACAAAGCAATTGTCGGCCGACGACTGGATTCTGCAGTCAGTGGCCATGGAAGAACTGGGCAAGTTGAAAATCGAGAAGGCAGTACCCGCCATTCAAAAGATACTCGATCAAGGAAAGAGCTCTTGGTTGAAGGGCCGAGCCATGTTGGCTTTAGCCAAAATCGTAGGAAAAGAAATGATTCCCATAGCCCAAAAGGCCACTGGGAATAGTGACCCCATCCTGCGCAAGGCGGCCCTCCAGACTCTCGATCTAGTCGGTGGGGAAACATCGGCTCCCGTAGCCCGCGAACTACTGAAGGATCCGGTCATGGAAGTTCGAGCAATGGCAGCTGCGCTTTATGCAAGTGAATTTCCCGAGGAGGCATGGCCGACAGTAGAAAGATTAACAGGGTCCGACCAGAGTTCGATATCCAGTGACTTGATGCGTGCCCTCGCCCATGTCGGCTCCGACGAGGCACTCACGCGACTTGAGAAATTGTTTTATGCCCCGAATGCAAACAAACGGCGCGGACGAGACATTATACAAGCCCTTGCCGTCGCGGACAATCAAGCGATTCCCTTGCTTGTTCGCCTGACTACCCATTATTCGCCAAATAAGACGGAATTTCAATTGGGCCAAAAACTTCTGTCCACCCGCGACGAGAAAATCGTCACTACTTCATTGAGGGGTATGCTGCTTTCAAAAGAAACTCTGTTTAAAGGAAACACTGCCGAACTCATGGCCGGGATTTGCCCGACTCGGGAATTGGGGGATTTGTTATCGGCTATCTGGATAAAGCGAAAGGACATGACGCAAGATGCGATACGATCGGGCCTGACGGCACTAAGCAAAATCGAACCGTCCAGATACGAGAGTTTCTTTTCACATTATCTCAAAAGCGAAGATCCAATCACTCGGGCGATTGCCGTACGTTGCCGGGGATTGATTCACGACAAGGACCTTTTCGAAACCTTTCGGTCGTACGTACATGATGATAACGCAAAGGTCGCCCAAGCAGCACTCGAAAGTCTTCGACGCGCCCCCGTGGACTCGAAACCCACAGAAGGCTTACTCGCCTACTTGACCCGATCCTTCAGTAGCTCCGAGGAGAGTGTCCTGCTGGCAGCACTCGATCTCCTGGGAAAACGCGCCACAGTCGATGAGTTTGATTCTGCTCTTGAGGTTTTGAAACCCTTTCTCGGGGGAGAAGAAAGCCGGGCTCGTGAAGCGGCAGCCAAGGCATTGAGCGACCTCAGCGGCAACGAACGAATGGCAGACGTCTCGATTGCCCAAGGTTTCGTAGGTCATTGGATGGTCGTTGGCCCTTTCCTCAACGACAACAAGAACACCGGTGCTACAAAAGTTTATCCTCCGGAACTTCAAGAAGATGCCGAAACCTACAAAGCGGAGTATCGTTGGGAATTTGGCGGGGGACAAGCGAACAATCGAGAACTAGACCTGACCTGGGTCGAAGCCTCAGCCCAAACTTTGGAAGGAGAGGTGCACATCGCGGCGCACATGCCGGTGCCGGTTCGCGATGCCGTCGCCTACGCCAAAACCGAATTGATATCAGATGAGGAATGTTTTGTTCGTCTAGAGATCGAAGTGAGAGAACTATTGAGCCAAAAGGTTTGGATCGACGAAAAGGAAGTCGCCGATTTTACGTTTCAGCGCAATGAGCTGAGCAGTAGAACCTCCGAACGCATGCGATCGAAACCGAGACACACGAAAACGGTCAGGATCAACTTGAAAAAGGGTTCCAACAGAATAATGATCAAGACAGCAACCTTTGGCGGAAGTTGGTGGCTTCGCATGAGAATTCTCGATGAAAGTAAAAACAAAAAGGCCGATGGCGTGTCGCTAGTCGCCTCCAAGCTCAGATCGAGATGATTGGCTACGGAAAAACAGGTTTCATCACTTTGGCTCTTTGGTTGGGATACTTGAGTTTCAGTTCCGCAGCGAAGGCTGACCAAGAGGATGATATTGAAAACACGTTCCAAGAAGCCGACAGAGCATTCGTCGAGGGCAACTTCACACTGGGCACCCGGATTCTCAACGAATTGATCACAGACCACCCGGGAGACTTCGATTTGGCCGCTCGCGCCCTACACCGCATCTGCCTTTCGGAATACATGGAACTAGTGGCAAACGATTGGCCCAGTTCCGGTTATCCCAAGAAATTCCTTAACTCCGCAGGCAACGACCATGGGAAAATGTGGGACTTGATTTCGTCATATGTTCGTGAGGCTTTTCTGGTAGAAGGAAAGTTTGCCAGAGACAAGGAACGATACACGATATTTCCTCCGCCATACTTTCTTGAAAGCCTATGGAGGAGTAGGCGTGATTACCCGCTTACACCGATCGAAAACATGTCCGATGAAGCGGCTGAGCGCATTCTGGCCTTGCGACAATCGGGCTACCTTGACGCCACCGCCCCGGCAGTGCTTGACGCCTCCACCCTACTGGTTTTCCTGCGGTCCAGGCAAAAGCGACACCTTGAAGCAGCCCGACTCGTCGATGACTTGGTATTCGCAAATAACGATCATATCGACTGGCTCTTAGCCAGGGCTAGGTTTCATTCGATAATAAAATCTCCCCGAACCCCAAACTTACTTCGTGATTTGTTTGCAAAACTCGACGACTCCGGGGTCGATCCAATAATGGCCAAGGCCGCCAGGCGGGCTGAATCATTAAGAGGATTATGGATAGGGGCTCCGAAAAAACCGATACTAGAGGAGCAGGATTGGATGGGACAGATGGTGCCGGATGACAATAATCAGGTATGGGACAGACTGGGCGCAGGTTTGGCCAATGGATTAGAGGAACAAATCGACCTTTGGATTCAGGGCTCATTAAGCGAAGAGCAGAGTCAAGCTTACATGTTACGCAAAGATGGGGCGGGTTCAGCTACGTCTTGGTCAGTATTGGATAATCAATTGAAATCACTCGGTCCCAAAACAATTCGGGGTCTTCGAAAGTTCCAAGAGGTCGGATGTCGATTAGACCGCAGATCCATGAACCCCGGCAAAACCACTCAAACGGACAAACTAGGATTGTTTCGAAGGTTTCCTTGGGCTGAAACATCTCATCGTCAATTAATGGCCTACGCACAAAAAGAGCTTATGGATGGGAAGGGGCAATCAGCCAGACGGGCATTCCGAGATTTAATCGAACATGCCGATCAACCAGAGATGATTAGTTTCGCCCGAGTTGGAATTTGGTTAGCCGCGGCTCATGATAAAAACAAGGAAGAGCTTGTTTCGCTTTTTAATGAGATTGATGAAAGTGAGGTTTTTCCATGGATGGGAAAAACTGCTTCTGCAAAAGATATAAAAGTTCGGTTGATGGAAGGAAGAAATCCTACTTCGACTAATGCTCCCCCTTCCCTTGCAGAGCTAAATATTAGATTTCTCAAACTCCCGGCTCAACCGCTTTGGCCTCAAAACCGGAGTTCCACCGGTCTCGAATTCGTGGAACTCCAAAGTGTGGGTTCGGATTTACTGGTAAGCACTCGCAACGTATTGGCTTGGTACAAAGCGAAAAACGGAAACAAGCCCGAATGGGTTGACGCTTTCCGTGGCGTGCACGGCAGTTCTACAAATCGTATAGGCAGGTTTCGCCCTATAATCCATGAGAACACGATTTATACCCGTTGGGGTTATGAAGGCGATGCTCGTAGATTGGTCGCCATGGATGCAACAACTAGAAACATCATCTGGAACCTCGACGTAACAGGACCCGAGGACGCAAGAAGGAAAATCCCTTTGGGTAACCCAATACTGTCAGGTGGCCAAATCTATCTAGCCGCAGCTTGGGATGGGCACAGGTCCACCGGTGGCTTCAACCTACGCCTGACCAGCGTAGAAGCGGCAACGGGAAGAAAAAATTGGCATAAGGATCTACACATCCAGTCATCCCAACCCAAATTCGTAGGAGTCTTCGGCGAATCCTTAGCGGTTCATGACGGAGCACTCTATTGTTCCCCGAGTACAGGATTCCTTGGGCGATTTGACCCTCGAGACGGCCAAATGGAATGGATGCACAATTATCAATCGGTTCCTGAACACAATTTGCACGCAAACAGCTTGGGTACTCCGCCGCAAGTCGTGGGCAACGTAGTGATCAGCTTGCCTCGAGATACAAATACAATCACGGGTCTAAATAAAGAAACAGGCGCAGTCATCTGGAAGTCATCTCTTTTGCTACCCAAGGAAATCATCGGTAGCGCTAACGGGCAAGCGGAAGCGGTGGTTCACTGCCTCAATAGCTTGGCTTCAATCGACGTGGCAACCGGAGAGATAGTTTGGAAGGTAAACTTTTCAAATAGGATTATAGGTCAACCGACGATGCAGGGCTCACGCATATACCTGAGTGATGAAGAGAACTTGTATCTCTTTGATGCCGAAACAGGCATAGAAATAGAACAATTAGCATTGCCCAGGACAAAAAATTCCATCCGAAATATAATTGTTCTTAACAAGAACATATACCTAATAACGGATGAACCGAGCGAGGAAAACGAAAGTTCCTTCGTCAGAAAAACCCCGGACGATGCGGCCTGGGAAATTTCGTTAAAGGATCCAAAGCTTTATGTCCCTAAGCCAAACGAGACACAACAAGAGGAAATACTGATTTATGAGGGAGGAATGCTTCACTGCCTTGACGGCACAGCGACCGGCAAGGTTCTTTGGCAACGCTTCGCTTATTCCCCTCAAGAGGTGTTCTTCGTAGAGGGGATGATCATTCTTCTCTACCACAAGGGACGGTACGACCTCTACTTAAAAGCGCTTGATTCCAAAACTGGAAATCTCAAATGGAACTTGACTCTTCCTAGGCTAAAAAGTGGTCACGGGTCCATTTACGGTAGATCCGGAAATTTCCTTTATGGTCGAGACAACACCGATCGATTCACCTTGGTTGACCTAAGCCTCGGAGAAGTGGTTTTGGAAAATAGAATTGGTCGAAGAAATGGTAACGTAAAAGCTGGTTTTGGAGGAGGGCAGGTTCAATTTTTAATAACTCCCGCCTACCGAACTACTTTGCAATGGTTGAGCTGGGATTTGAATAAGAATGAAATTAAAGGGAGCAAGCAAGTGGTTAAGGGCCGAGATGGAGATCCTAAGAAACCCTTTGGCAACAACTTTATTGAATTTGCAAAGTTCGGGTCCCAATCCTGCTATTTCATTAGCCGACAAGAAGGACAAGGAAGAGAGTACGTCGCCTATAGAGGCGACTATAAGGACCAAAGTGTTCGCTTAGTTGGGAGGAATACGAGGCACCTAAAGTTCGAACCGCCCTTTCTTTTCATGCAGAAAGAAGAAAACGAACAGAACAAAAAAGACAGGACGCATCCATGGGTAGTGCAAAGAGAGGACGATCCTAATTATTCCCATTCCATTGACCTTCCCCACGAATGGTATCATAGGCCAACTTTCATACACGGTCGACTACTGGAAGTGCGA
>JACNJI010000151.1 GCA_014382645.1 Verrucomicrobiota bacterium
TTTTATTTCACCCCGAAAAGAAAAAAAGAAAAAGACGGGTCCCAAGAGCAAAGCCGTCCCTCTCCACGTCGTCGTTGTTTTTTCTTTCTGTGGCCCAAAACAGTATGTACAAATTCCGTACATACTGTTTGATATGTTTGTGATATAGTTTGTACCCGCTGAATAGAGGGCGATGGCCCCCACTACCCCACAACCGCCAAAACCGCCTGCTTCAACTCGTCACTTAGATCACCCCATCTTTCGACGATCTGCGACCCCATGCGACGATGAAAACGCCCTCTGCGCGCGTAGTAGCAGAGTGCGCTAGACCCCGAGACCTACATGGTTCGCCTGCTCGCCAAGGGCGCTAACCCTCTAACCACAAGGGCTAGAGGCCTAGCAAAGGAGGCGAGCGCACTCGCGCAGTGCGTCTATTTCGTAAACTTGCTGTGGTGTCCAGCGATCAAAGGGATGATCGTGGCACTGAGCGCAGTCCTGCTCCGGATTAAGTCGAAAAATCGACTTCCGGTGGCAGGCTTTTCGGGTCTCAAGTGATACCCGAATGGTTAGTCTCTCAAGCTTTACTTCTGGACTTCCACCTTGATCGAATCCCAGTCGGCGAAGTTGCTGTCGATCCCGACTATGCGGACGTTCTGGGTGCCGGATGTGGCGAATTTACGTTGAAATTAATAAATCGTCGTGCGATGGTATATTGAAATGAAAAGTTTGTCCAAACAGGAGGTTCTTGCATCCTTGGCGAGACTGGGGGAATTGGCGGAGGAACGCGAAATCGCCTTGGATCTTTGCGTGTATGGTGGATGTGCGATGATGCTTGCCTTTGATCGACGAGCGATCACTCGAGACGTCGATGCCGTGTTTCACCCGACCGAAAAGGTTATCCCCCTTATCAAGCAAGTGGCGTCCGAGCAGGGGTTGCCTGAGGACTGGTTGAATGACGACGTCCGCCAATTTCTCGCGACCAAGGAATCACTTCGCGAACTGCCGATCGATTTGCCGGGAGTGCGACTGACGGCGCCAACGGCGGGGTACCTTTTGGCGATGAAGGCCTTGGCTTGCCGAAGAGCCTTGCCCGGGTACAAGGGCGACGAGGAGGACCTTCGCTTTTTGATTCGGAAATTGGAAATATCCTCGATCAAGGATATCCAGAAACATATCGACAAATACTATCCGGATGATGCACCGAACGAATCGGGCAGGGCTTTGTTGAACCAGATAATCGAGGAGGAGAGCAAGGGATGAGCTCGAGAGTGGAGAGACCGCAAACTATGCTGCAAGTGGCCGAGCAATCCGAAAGCCTTGAGGAATTCGGCTTTTTGCTTCGGGATTGGATACACTTCCTGACACGCGGAGACGTGAGCAATCGGCCGGCCTTTGTCAGGGCTATTGCCGAGGAACCGACCATTCTGGCGAAGAAGTTCGAACAGGGGGAGGTGGCGGATGCTTATTTGGCCGCTTATGCGGAGTGGATCGCCGACCGTGTGCGGGTGGAACGCCCTGCATGGGTCTTGGGTAAGAACCGTGTGCTGCAGGAGCCGTGGTTTGCAGATGAGGCCCGAGCCTCCTTGCTTGTATTGGCTCCTGCTTCGTTTCGCCAACGCGGAGTGTATACGGTGCCCGAGGAAGTGGCGCCCTTGCGCCGGGGGCGTCCCCGAGTGAGCGAAGACCGGAAGCGAGCGAAGGCGCGAGCGCGGGATCGTCGTTACCGAGAAAACATTCGGACGAAGCTGAGGAAGTTGAAAGAACTCGAAAGCAGGCTTGCCTAAGATATTCCGTTCTCGACGCTCTGAGAACTTACTGCCTCTTGGCGTTTGGGGATAACCGAATGGTTAGTCTCCCGTCTTTACTTTTGGACTTGCACCTTGATGGGATCCCAGTCGGAGAAGTTGCTGTCGATGCCGACTATGCGGACGTTCTGGGTGCCGGATGTGGCGCCGATGGCGAGGAGGAGGGTGGTGGCGAGAAGGAATCCGATGAGGAGGCTCTTGAAGTCTATGGTTTTCATGCCTGCACTATCGCCGCCTAACCAGGAGCGGTCAAGTGGTTCGATTTCCGACTAGAGCAATGCTTTGATCGGCTTTCCGGCAAAGAGAGGAAGGGGGCGACCGAGCTGGTCGTGGATCATGGTGCTTTCGGGCAATCCCATTGCGGAGTAAGCTGTGGCGAGAACGTCGCCGGGAGTGCAGCCGTCGTTCTTGGGGTAGGCGGCGTGTCCATCGGATTCTCCGTGGATTCGGCCGCCTTTGACCCCGCCTCCGGCCATGAGGACGCTGTAGCATTGAGGCCAATGGTCCCTGTGGTCGTTTGTCGGTGAACGGCCCATCTCGCCCATCCAGATGACGAGGGTGGTATCGAGTAAGCCGCGTTCGCGGAGGTCGATCAATAGGGAGGAGAGGGCGGAGTCGGTCTCCGGTAAATTCTTTTTTAGGGTGCCGTAGTTGTTGCTGTGTGTATCCCAACGGTCGTTGTTGATCCCGATGTTGTCGTTGATCATGACCGTTCGTACGCCGGATTCGACGAGGCGGCGGGCAAGAAGGTAACTCTGTCCGTATCGATTGCGTCCGTATCGGTCGCGTGATCGGTCGGGTTCGAGGTTCAGGTCGAAGGCTTGCTTGGCCTTGTCGGAACTAAGTAGGTGGTAGGCCTGCTCGTGAAAGGCGTTCAACGTTTTGGACTGGATCGACTCTCCCAGTTTGGCCAAGCGTTCCTCCAGGGAGGTTCTGAGCGACATCCGACCGTGTAAACGATTCATGTTGATGGAATCGTTTAGGGTAAGGTTTTTGATTTTGAATTCTTTTTGGGAAGGATCGCCTTCCACTAAAAAGGGGTCGTGAGATCCTCCGATGAAGCCCGCATGCTGCCCGGGTTGGATATTGCCAACGTCGTAGCACAGCTGTGGGGCAAGTACGTATGAGGGCAAGGTCTCCGGGGCGGGTCTGAACTGGCTCAATACCGAACCCAAGGCCGGATGGTGCGAAGGGGTGGGGGTGATGTTGAGCGTGGATTTCGGTGGCTTGTGTCCGGTTAGGGCCCAGTAGGTTGCGGAGGGGTGCAGACCATCCGTATGCGATACGGTTCGGATTAGGGAAAAGTCTTTCGCCTGCTTGGCCAATTTCGGAAGCAACTCACAAATCTCCATGCCGGGAACTGCCGTCCGGATGGGGCGGAAAACCCCTCGGATATCAGCCGGCGCATCGGGCTTTAGGTCGAAGGTGTCCAACTGGCTGGGGCCTCCGCTGCAGAAAATAAGGATGCAGGATTTTTCCCGTTTGGGCGGGGCCTTGTCCGCAGCTTCAGCTTGCAGGATTTGCGGGAGCGTTAAACCGAGAGATCCGAAAGCCCCGACTTGTATGAAACGTCGGCGGCTCAATCGATCGGGTTGCAATGGATCTGATATGCTGAACATCGCTTGTCATCTAGTTGCGAGAGGTGACTATAGTCAAACTTCAAGCAGTACCTGAAGAACTTTTTATCTAGAAGGGTTTGGCTTTGGGAAGGTCCATAGTGCGAGGTGTTCCCGATCCTTTACGAGGATGCCGCTTTTGAGTAGTTCGGGCGGGGGCTAGGTTGACGTCTGCCTTGGTGATGGATTGGTTATGCCCAAGCTTGGTGCCGACTGAATTAAAGATGTCTTTTCGGGCGAGCTTTTACTCGACCATGAAATGAAAAGTCCGTCCGTTCCGAATGGTCCTACCGTTACTTCCTCGTCAAAGACGACTCGACTGCCCGCGCTCTCGAAATCTACGGTCTTCAAATCGTCAAGGGGAAGGGGGTTGTTGCATTCGGTTTAATGCTCATATTGGGCTTTTGAAGTTAGAATAAATAGGTATGGATAAATTATTAATCTCTGTTAATAGAGTCTGGAATGGTGGGTGAAAGTATAAAGTTTATAGATCTTTTTGCGGGAATTGGTGGGTTTCATCTAGCATTGCATAACTTAGGAGCCGAGTGCGTTTTCGCTTCCGAGTGGGACAAGCATGCTCGCGTGACCTACGAACATAATTTTAAGCAAAAATCTCCTGAACTATTCAAAAAGGGAAATTTTGTTGGAGACATCACGGAAATCGAAAAAAAGAACATTCCGGACTTTGATGTTCTTACTGCGGGCTTCCCATGCCAGCCTTTTAGCCAAGCAGGGTTCAAGAAGGGTTTTGTAGATACAAGGGGTACGCTTTTCTTCGACATTGCAGAGATTATTAAAATAAAAAAGCCCAAGGCCTTTTTTTTGGAGAATGTCAGGCATATATATAAGCATGATGAAGGAAGGACTTTTTCCACGATCAAAAAGACCTTGACCCGGGATCTCGGGTATTCCTTCCAGGAATTCATAGTTAAAGCTTCCGACCATGGGCTTCCCCAGCACAGGCCAAGGCTTTTCATGATTGGCTTTCGAGATAAAACTCTCTCCATCGATACACCAGAGAAGCAAGATCTGCTTTTTAAGATGTCGGACGTCATGAAGGGTGAAGTGGATCGAGACGTAGGATACACTTTACGAGTCGGTGGACGAGCTTCGGGTATCAATGATCGCAGGAATTGGGATTGTTACAGAGTGGATGGCAAGGTTAGGCAATTGAAAGCTGAAGAAGGAAAAATGATGCAGGGTTTTCCGACTACATTTGAGTTCCCCGTTTCGGAATCAAGCGCCATGAAACAACTCGGGAACAGTGTGGCAGTTGCTGCGGTAGAAGCCTACGCAAGGGAGATCATTAAAGTCATAAGCTAACTTGCTTCGAAGATTTTGGGGCTCTCTAATCACTTCAATTTCAGATGTCCCATCTTGACCTCTTCAGTTTGCTCGGATGGCTTGAATGCTAAATCAGATCAAGGCCTACTATCTATGGATGTAATAGCCGTTAGCATCTTTTACTGTGGGGTGAACCCATTCTATATTTATTTTATGTTTAGCCCTGATATGCCTGATTTCTCTTTCCCGATCCTTTACGAGGATGCGGAATTGGAGCGGGATCGCGGGGATTACCGTTCGTAAATGCTAGAAATGAGCCCCGGTCGGATGCTGCAAGACGTTCACCAACAGGTACACGATCGGTATCAGGAGAGGCAGGGCGATGAGGAAGGCGACGGGGGATGGCCAGGAGATGATGATACCACATCGGTTTCCGCGCGCCCCGTTCCGGCGGGATGCAGTACGTTGGAAGATAGACCATGAGCCCGTAGATGAATATCCACATGGCAACGCCCGTAATCGCGCCTGCCGGGTTTATTGCCGTCTCGCAGACGATGCCCATGATGCCGAAGAGCAGGAAGACGGCGAATGGGGAAAAGTCGTACCGCGAAAGGATGAGCACCCAGGCAATGAAGAGAGGAACCAACACCACTACGCCATGAAACAGGACGACGTCGAGGTAGTCGGTGGAGGCCGTGACGTAGGCCTCGCCCACTTTGACCCCGAAAACAGGGCGAGGTTGGTCATCCGGACTGTGATCGCCTCTTCGATCAGAGCGAGGATGGTTGCGAAGAGCACGAATTTAACCCGCCAATCAAAGGGCAAGCGCAGGATGCATGCACGCGCCCGATCACGAAAGTGATACATTAGCGTCCCACCCAGAACGATCCACAACACGATGAGACCAAGCACCATCTTCACCGTCGCCACCTCGGGCGCACCTGAGTTGACCGCCACAAGACAAAGGAAACCGGCGGTGAGGATGACCAGAGCGCACAGTATTTTGATAATCAGGCGCTGCAAAGGATGCCCCGCGAGCTCGGGGTCGTTTGGCTTGTTTCCGGGTCGTGGTTCTTCGTTCACTAGAATGCCCAGAGGGCGAGGTGTTCGCGATCCTTTACGAGGATGCCGCGTTGGAGGAGTACGGGTGGCGCCCAGGTTCCACCATCCGCGACGCGGTAGGAGGCGACTTGCTCGTAGCGTTGGCCGGTAGCTTTTATTACCCGGACTTCGCCGGTGTTGATGAGGGCAAGGACGTATCCGGGGACGGAAAGGAAGGCGACGTTGTTTCCAACCCGTGGCGGTCCCGACCAGAGAATTTCCCCGTCCTTCGGGTCGAGGCAAAAGAGTTTTCCCGACTTGTAATGGGACATGCCGAAGAGGAGACCGTCGGCCACGATGGCGGAGCTCATGTCGAGGGCGACTTCCATTTGGCTCCAGTTCTTTTGCACCGTCCACTTGCCGTCCTTTAGCTTGGGCGAGAGCCCGTGGATGCCTCGGTTCTCGCCGCCGACGAGGATTTGCCCGTCGTGGAAGGTGGGGGTGGGCATGTTCTGGTTGTGAGTCTTATGGGGGAAAGGGTATTCCCAGAGGAGTCGACCGGTCTTGCTTTCCACGCCCACGATGGCTCGGTGGTTCCATTCAATGACTTGGCGGATGCCGTAGTGATCCGCTAGGAGCGGGGAAGAGTAGCAGGTGCCGTCGTTGCCCTGCGTCCAGACCTCCTTGCCGGTTTCGACGTCGAGGGCCGCGAGGACGCCTTTCTCATCGTTGCCGAAGTGAGCGATGATGCGGTTGCCGTCGACGATGGGGGAGTTCGATGATCCCCAGTAGGGGTGGGGGACCTTGAAGCGTTTGCCGAGCGAGCTCTTCCAGAGAGCTTTTCCGGTGGCGGCGTCCCAGGCGGAAAGGGTGCCGGTGATGCTCATGACGAATACTCGGCCGTCGGCGTAGACCGGGGACGACTTGGGTCCCTTGCCGTGACGATCCGCCCCGCCGCCCATTTTGAACGGGGTGGGGTAGCGCCGGCTCCATTGGGCCTTACCGGTCGCTAGGTCTAGGCAGTGAATGATCTCATCCTCGCCCTCGCGAGCATGCTGCCAAACGTAACCCTTGGCGACGAGAGGCGAACCATACCCTGCGCCCACCTTTACCTTCCATACCTCACTGAGCTTGGCGGGCCACTTCTTCGGTGGTTGGAAGTCGCTTACCCGACCGTCGCGTTTCGGTCCTAGCCACCCCGGCCAGTAATCCTCGGCTGCGGAGGCGTGGTTCCAGGCAAGGAGTGCGATGAAGGTGAAAATCAAGCCTGTTGGAATAATCGTATGCGACATGCCGCAATCTCCCTTTAAGGATTTATAATTTGTATGATGGCTTTTATGAGCGAGTAGACTTGGGAGTGGTGAGTTGAAGGTGCTACCATGTGGTTTGTCAAGGGCGGCGTCTTAGGAGAAGAACCTTTTGAGTCGAGTTAAGAATTGCTTGCCAAATGGGGCATGAATGAGGTTGATCGTTTGTTTGATTCCACCGTTGCGTGGTGACCATCCTTTACCATTCACACAAACAATCCTATGAAACGAAATATTCTTAATCTGTTTACCTGTGTTCTCTCCCTTGGACTCTGCAACGCTTTCCTGTCGGCTAAAGAGGAAAAAACATTGAAGGGCCTGATCGTAACCGGTGGTTGCTGCCACGATTACAAGAATCAGAAGAACATAATAAGCGAGGGCGTGAGTAAGCGCCTGAAGGTGAAGTGGGAAATCTTTTTCGAGATGGACGAAAAGAAGAGCAAGGCGCACCTCAGCAAAAAGGGCTGGGCCGACAAGGCCGACTTCATCGTGTGGAACCATTGCTTCGCCAATGAACGCGACGCCAAGTTCATCGATTCCTTGGCCGCTATCCACAAGGCTGGCAAGCCCGCCATCGCCCTGCACTGCGCCATGCACTCCTATCACTGGAACGTAAAAGCGGAAGATGGTAAGGAAAACACTTGGCCGCAGCTTCTCGGCGTATACTCCAAGGGGCACGGCCCCAAGCGCAAGATCACGGTTTCCAAGGCCAAGGGTCAGGAAACGCATCCCATTTTGAAGGATCTTTCGGAGGGTTGGACGACGCCCGAAGGCGAGCTCTACAACGTACAGCGGGTTCTCACCGCCAAGGTGCTGGCCTATGGCAACAACGGCGTGGCCAAGGAACCCCAAGCCTGTATCTGGACCAACGAGTACGGGAAGGGACGCGTGTTCGGTACCACTATCGGCCATCACAATTCCACCATGTCGACTAAGGAATATCTCGATCTCATTGCCAACGGCGTGCGCTGGGTGAACAGGCTAGACTGAGAGCTGGAGGTGATGACGGCGAAGAGTTCCACCGCGAACGTTTACCTTCACGCCAATTTCCAATCGCCGGTCGGCCCGGACGGGGTTAGTCGAAGTTTTAAGTTTTTCGAAATCGAGCTCCTTAGTTAGAAAGGATTTGTTTACCTGTTAGCTCTTTCATTCGTGACCTGTAAAGTGAATTAGAGTTAACTGTCTGAGTTCAATATGAGGTGCTTCGGTCTGCTTTTTTTCCTGTTCTCGGTCGCTTTGGCTAGTGGGAATGTGGTGTTTCACAAAGATATCTTGCCGGTATTGCAGGAATATTGCTTCGATTGCCACGGTGAGGATACGCAGAAGGGCGACTTGTCCCTTCACCTAACTGGTCCTGATTTTGCGGATAAGACGGCATTGGCCAACTGGGAACTGGTTCTCGAACAGTTGGAGATTGTCCAGATGCCGCCATCAAAGAAAAAGCAACCATCGGCTGCCGAGCGGGCTAAGATTATCGAGTGGATCAAGGAAGGTTTGACCAAGGCCGGCAAGGGGTTTTCCGTTCAGGCGAGATTACTTCTTCCCGAGTATGGTAATCGGGTCAGTCACGAACTCTTGTTCGACGGATCGATAGACGAGGTTCCCTTTACTCCCGCTCGATTATGGCGGATGAGTCCTCATGTTTATCGAGGCAAACGTTATCAGTCGATCGTCAGCGGAGGAATCGAAGCGGAGCCTGTAAGCTACGTCTCCAAGTCCAGTGGCATTAGGGACTATGCGAATGAGGAGATAATGGACGAGTCCGGTTTCCTAGCCTTGAGGATGGCTTTTTCTGATATTATCGCCAGCCAGATGCATGATCGAGAATTGCCGGGTTTGAGCTACGGTCCCAACAAAGACAAGCCGATCCGTATTGCGGGTAAGGAGAGTTTTAAGGCGATTTCGGAGTCGAATGAAGTGCCTAGTGATACCGTTATGGGAGCTATGATTCGTGAGGAATTTCAGCGAGCTTGCGGACGACCTATCACTGATGTGGAGTTTGCCCGATACCTCGCTTTTATGCAGTTCAACATCCAGGAGGGTGGAAATGCGGCCGGCCTTAAGCTCAACTTGCTTGGCATTTATCTTTCGAGTGAAGCAGTGTACAGCTTGGAACTTGGCCGTGGTGAGCCCGCTGAGCATGGTCGCCGCATGATATC
>JACNJI010000148.1 GCA_014382645.1 Verrucomicrobiota bacterium
ATCCAGCGGAACCATCCGGCATCCCACCGCATCGCCCCGGCATCCCACCGCATCGCCCCCGCATCCCGCATAACGCCTCAGACTGGATTGCCACGTCAGTTCTCTTCGAGACCTTCCTCGCAATGACAGCACTGGGCCAGGCATCCGAAAACTGAGACGAACCACCCCGCCCATTCGCTCCACACCTTGTCATTGCGAGAAGGGCGTCAGCCCGACGCGGCAATCCAGCGTTCGCGTAGGGCAACCCACCGCATCGTCCCAGCATCCCCCGCCACGATCCAGACCTGATTGCCACGCCCTAACGGGCTCGCAATGACCTCTTTGGTCGTCGCCTCGTCGGCAGGCATGATGAGCTTCGGCGCCAAGTTCGGGTCGACTGCCTCGAGGAAGACTCCCAGGAACTGATCGTAGGGAGCCTGCCCTTGGCGGTCGTACTGCGAGAGGCATTCAGCGTTTCATCTCGACAACCTTCTTGAGGGCATCTGCAACTGCGGAATCGTTGTTCATGTCATCACTACAGTTACCGCAAGTCATCTCAGGCTTGGGCAAATCGTCCAACGCGATGATGTCGCAGATATTCTGTGCGATGGGCGTTACGATCTCGGCCCAAGTTTTCGCCCCCGCATCAACTTCGAGCCACTTGGATTCGCATGTGAAGTGAAACCTGTTGCCGTGTAGCTCTAAGTTTTTTTCAAACAAGAACATTAAGATGCCAACGGAGCCGACCTCGCAGGAGATTTCCTTTTGGGGAAACCTCCGAAACTTGGGGTTGGATGGTGGATGGATGAGTTCCTCCTCCTTCCACCTGTAGTCGGCAATCATCTCTTCGCTTGCAGGGTTTTCGAGGCAATAGGCATAGGACGCCAGTTGCGGCAGATACTTGATTATGTACTCTTGCTCGTATCGTTCGTCCATTTCCGCAAAAGGCGGGTAACCGAAGTCATCCTTTTCTTTTCGGTGACTTTTGCGAAACCACGTCTGCAAACTGTTTTCACTTTTCTTGCCGGTAGACTTGCAGTCAATGACGGCGTTGCGTTCAACGCCGTCCTTCACATACGAGGCCATAAGGTCAAACTCCCCGCCAATGATGACTTCTCCCTTCCCGTGAGATTCAACGCCCGGAATCGGGGTGCTTTGCAAATTCTGCTTGGAGTCTATCCACTTGGCGTCAGAGATTGGACCACTAGTGAAATTGTTTAACACTTTTGTAGCATCAAGAGTAGGAACATAGTCTTCCTCCAGCGCTGAAAACCTCGGATACAGTCCGGCATTAAAGGGCCATGAGTAATTGAGATGATACTTCAGCCAGATGCATCTCTTGCATTGGCCTCTTTCATGGAGGGAGCTTGGACTGATCTTAATCATGATTTATTTGTGTCGGTGGGTAATGTGAAATTGGGGGCTTCTTGCATTTGTTTGGCTTCTTCATCTAACATCACCCTTACTTTTGTTGGCTAGAAGCATGGCAAACCTCCACCTAGTCGCATCTCCTCGCCTTGTGGGAAGAACCGACCCCGGCGGCGGACTCGGTGCGAAGAAGACAAGGTGAAACCACCAACGCCAAGCGCCCCGACACACACGAAACTACGCTTATTGCTCCCGACGTTTCCTGCGAAAGTGATCATGAGCGAATTTCGCCTACTTCTTGATTCCCCAGAATTCGACTTCGCCCCACAGGTTGCCCCAGCCTTGAAACTTGGGAGTGAGACGAAAGAAACGGGCCTTGATTTCGCGCAAATCCATTTCGGCCCATGCCCCTATACCGCGTTCGCCGACAAAACCGGCGTATGTGTTAAAATCGACGTAGTTCACTCCGTCGCGACTCACCTCCACCTTAACTTGAGCGAGTTCATCGCTTCGATCCCAAGGTTGAAAAAAGACACGTATTACGCCAATGGTCTTTTCGGAACCGAGATCAAAGGTGAGCGTAGGATTGTCCTTGTACCAAGCCGTCCAGGTGGAACGCCAACCGTTTTCGGGAAGTTCCCCGTCGATCAGCTTGTGAGGACCCAGACGACGAGCCTCCAACGTGGGGGGACTGGTGGATTCCACCTTGGAGACAGGAACCGAGGCGTACTTGCGCGTATCGCCCTTGCGGGACCGATCTTGAGCGAGAGAGATTCCCGTAGCGAGTACGGCAATCCCGGGAAGCAAAAAACGATGAATGTTTTTTTTCATATACCAGTTACAAAAGTAAAGCCGGCATCGGCATGGGCGCAACCCTTCAATCGGACGGCAAGGGAGAACCCGCGCACAGCTGTTGGCTAAGGAATTCGCCATCCAGATAAACGTCGGCCACCAAATAAAGCTTATCTTTGCCACGCTCAAGGCGGCGAAGCTCTATCTTTTGGGCGTTCTCGATAAGCTTCCGCAACTGATCCCATTGGGCAATGGCGTCGGGAAGATCCTCGGTTCTTGCAGGAGGCAAATCCAAGGCATGAAGCCCCCGAACCCTTACGGGCATGTTCTCACCAAACAAAGGATGAACGCCGGGGAGATGGACAACGAAAGTCCTTCCGTCGACGACTCGCCCAACGTCGCGACCATTCAAGAGTTGGAACCGGAGCGGATAATGCCTCGCTCCGGGTTGGCCAAGCCGGAGAGCCTTTTCCCTGTCTGCATTTATCTTGTTGCTGTTCGAGTCGGATGACTGATCAAAGTCGTACGCTTGCGATTGGGATGGCGAAGATTGCGAGGAGTTACGACAACCAGTGATCAACAGAACCCATGTCGCCATGAGCAAGCACACATATCGCATGAGAACATTCATTCAATCCAGATTGGCTAGGATCGCCCGCAAGTCAACTCAGCTAAGCCGAGAACGGTGAACGGAAAATCAGAAACTTGCCTAAATCGTGCGGTTCGCCATCCACTTGCAACCGAGTTTTGCTCCAATTCGGGCAAAGAATACCTCGGTCCGGTTCAGGCTTCGTCCCTTGGGATGTACACATGCGAAAGAAGACAATGTCACACCGCGCTTGAGCACTCACCATAAAACAACTACTGAAATCTGAATTCAAACGCCGGAGGTCGTTCAAGCACACACTCCATCGATTTGCTTTTGGGCACCGCAATGGTCTCCGAAAAGATTCATTAACAAGTAAAAGATTGAATTACGTCGCCTATCGAATCTTCACTCTTGTATGTGACCCGATCTGTAACTAGATTGAATTCATGAGCATTCCAAAGGTGCGTTTACCGATTTTCCTAGTCGGGCTTTTTTGCATACAAACTGCCCACGCTCAGCCGCACCCTATTAATCAACTTGGCCGTGCCGTATTCGATTCCTTCCGTGATCGAGATTTATCAAAATTCGTGGAGAATTCGGTATTTGCCCTCGAGGAAGGCGAATTCCGCAACTTGCTGAGGGAGATTAAGAACGATGCTCTAATTGCCCGATTGCGAGAAGGGAGCAAGGAAGATTGGTCCATCGCCTTTGCAAAGAATTGGCGCACACATTGGAGGCACATTGCCAAACACTCTAACAGCCAAATTGGCACCCAAGCCTTCGCCCCCATCCTGTCCGCCGCCCAAGCAGACGACATTCAATGGCAGACAACAGTACTAACTGGAATTGAGGTGCTACTGCCTGTGAAATTGGAACAAGGGCACTTTGAGGTCAAACGCGATACTTACACCCCAAAGGTCACGTCGACCGATACTAATGGAACAAGCGAGGCCGAGTGGGATTCAGGCACACTTTATTTCGATCGTGGGCTCACTTACAGACTGAGAATGGATCCAGAGACGCATGGTTATGGCTTTATGATCGGCAAGGAATCGGAAGACTCCCAAAAACGTTTCGACAGGGGTATACAACGCAATGGGTCCGGAGTCGGAGACATTCTGGTCGAGTTCGAAAAAAGAGGGTGGCCTTCCGGAATTCTGAAGGGTTCGAGACTCAACAAAGAGAACGCGACCAAGGTTTACGAAGAGCTGATAGGCAAAAAACCAAACTCGGCAATTCTTCAGAAATTGGCGAATTCAGGCTATACAGTCGACGAGTTCGTATCGGAAATTCACGAAAAATACTTCCCTTCCAATCTGTTCTACTTCTGCCCCGATCGAAAAGGCGTCGGAGGATCCATACGCGTGAAGGATGCCGATGACCTCGACAAACCAAACCAACGGATCGACTTACTCCTCACCTTCGACTTTGGTCAACCAAAGAGAAGTTACCAGATTCTGGTACGAGAAATACTTTCTACCCCGCGCGGCCCCCTCTTTTGTGAAAAACCGAAATGGTTGGGCGAAGTGGAGGCGCAAGTCGGCACTGATTGAAGTTTTTCTTCTTAAAGAAGCCGGCACACGAGGAATCCATTGCGGGAGAACTCCCGGTGCCAAAAGGAATTCGCCCTAACGCCTCTCCATAATCACGTCGATCAATTCGCCGTTTAAAAATTCCTTCGACTCGATAAGCTTTCCCGCTTCATCCCATCGGCGGGAATAGCCATGTCGACGATTGTCGAACCACTGGGACTCCTCCTTGCGGGCACCACTCTCATACCAAAAACGCGACATACCGTCTTGTCCTCCCTTCAAAAAACTGGCTTCCCCTTTGGGGCTCCCGTTGGCATAAGTTTCGATTGCTCGGCCGGTAAAAGGAACTCGGTTCACGTCGTGATGCCAAAGTCCCGTAGTTTTATCCCGAACAAGTTGGCCACCATCGACCTTGATCACCTTCAAGGCTAGCCGACTATTTTCCCACTTCAGAATTTCGAGCTCCTTTTTAAGCCTATCCAAAGTTTCGATTTGCTCGAAGGTACTGGATCCGACATCGGTCGCTGCTCCCCCATCACCCCCACAACCAGCTAACAGAAGCGGCAACCAAGCCAAAACAACATACTGCATTTTCATCAAAAGACCTTCTAAGCCAAAGTCAGTCTTTTATCAAGACCGCCTGAAACACGACCCGTTCTTCGCAAATGTCCGGAAACTTTTTTCAAATAATTCAGAAAATAATCTCAGCGAGCTTCCAACCTTTTGAGACGTTGCTCGAACAACTGCATGCGGTTGCGAAGCTCGGCGTTAAGCTGCTGCGAGCGCCGAAGTTCCTCGCGGAGCGCACCAACCATCTGGTCGCCACGCTGCTGTTCCTGCCGGAGTCGTTCAGGTGAGGGAGACCTACCTTCGCGACCTTGTTGGGGAAGAACACGCTGGGGCCTTTCGCGACCATCAGTTTCGCGAGGAGAAGGCGGACGACCTTGAGCGGGACGATCACCCTCGCCACCTCGGCGAACGAAAGGAGGACGGTCGCGCTCACCTTCCCCGGGAGGAGGCCGAACTCCGCCTTCACGATCTCCCTCTCGGCGAATGGGGGGCGGAGGAGGACGATCACCCTCTCCGCGAGAACGGACACCCGGTGGAGTTTCCTGATCGGGGCGTCGATCACCCTCGCGATCACCGCGAACACGACGTTCGTCAGGCGCACGATCACGCTCCCTGTCTCCGGGGCGGGAATCCTCTCGGCGAACTTCGCGATCGGCATTCGCCTCTCGTTCACGTCGAGGTTCGTCTTCGGCTCGTGCCATCTGAGAGGCAACGATGGCCCCTATTGCGAAAGTCAGAAATTTCTTTTTCATAGTAACCCGTGGTTGGTGATTTACGGAAGAGCCGGAAATCCATAAGAAATCCGAATTTAAATAGTGATCCGAAATAATTGCCTCAATATCTAGCTAATCCGCAATAACATTCTTCATGATAAAACTTATTACGCTATTCATCATGGTCATCTCATCGGCCAATTCGCTTACTGCAAAGCCCGAACCCGACCCCGTGCGATTCTCCAATGCGATAGCCATCTTCGAAAAGGAAGACGCCGGCCGCAAACCCATCGCCGACCTCACCCTCTTCACGGGCAGTTCCAGTATACGCATGTGGAAAAGCCTGCCCACGGACTTCCCCGACCACAAAGTTCTAAACCGCGGATTCGGAGGCTCCCATATTTCCGACGTTCTACACTACTTCGACATAGTCGTCGCCCGCCACAAGCCAAAGACCGTAGTCCTATATTGCGGCGAAAACGACCTCTGGTCAGGAAAACCACCCCAGCAAGTCTTCGCCGACTTTATCGAATTCGCAAGGCGAGTCCATGCTCTCGATCCCAAAACCAAGATCCATTACCTAGCTGCAAAACCTTCTCCAAAACGCATGAGCAAATGGAAGATATACCAATCCTGCAACCACCTCATCGCAGACCACTCCGCCAAGGACAAAAGACTGAACTTCGTGGACGTGTCCAAAGTCATGCTAGGCAAGGACGGTCAACCTCTCCCCGACATCTGGCTCAAGGACAAACTCCACATGAACGGTAAAGGCTACGCCCGTTGGACAAAGTTACTCAGCCCCCTACTATTACCCAAAATAGAGTAGCTATCACTTATTTTATTCCCGGATTCTCAAGAAATCACGTGGCGTGAATTTAAGATTTCAAAATAGATTTAATTACTGATTAGAACAAACTCCCAAACTCAAAATCGTTCCCGAATGAAAACATTAGAAGTTAAAGACAAATTAAAGCAGTTGGAAAAAATTACCTTTGTTCTTCCGAACGGTGGTCTGGTCCCTCCTCATTTCCATATCACTGAAGCAGGCTTAATCACCAAAAACTTCGTAGACTGCGGAGGAACCATCAGGAAAGAAGAAGTGGCGAACTTCCAACTTTGGAACGCCAACGACTTCGACCACAGATTAGAACCACAAAAATTAATCGATATTATAGAAATTGCCGAAAAGGCGATGAATATAGCTGAACTCGAAGTAGAAGTTGAGTACCAATCGGAAACCATAGGCAAGTACGGACTGGAGTTTGACGGAACCAATTTCTTATTAACCCCAACACAAACCGATTGCCTGGCAAAAGATAAGTGCGGAATACCTGCCGAACAAGAAGATGCTGAAGAAGTTGAAACTGAAGCTTCTTGTTGCAGCCCATCGACTGGTTGCTGCTAGCCTTCGCAGGGTTCAGTCCCCTTCCGCCCTCCCCAAGGTGTTGCGGGAATGGAGAGAGCCCTGGCACAGCGAGTTCGCACCTCGCAACAGACATAAATCGCCACCTCCACACAATCACTAAACAAAAGATAAACCTTCTGTGCTCCGCTTGGAAAATGGCGAAAAGGAAGAAAGAATGGAGCCGGGAATCGGATTCGAACCGACGACCTACGCATTACGAATGCCTCTCAGGTAGAAGACAAATGCCTCTAGGAACCTCTCGTACACTACGATTCCGCCTCCTCCAATTTGACTGGTCAGTGATTTTATACACGGTTTTATACACTCGGTAGGCACTTCCCTAAAGGTTTCTCCTTAAGCAAAAGGAGGAACAGGATGAAACAGTGGACAAAGGTAAAGGGCATTGAAGGCCTATACAGGTATTTAAACGGCACTTACTACGCTAGGCTCAGCAAGCCCAAAAGAACCTATCCCTACACACAAGCAGACTAGAAGAAGCCCGCAACGCTCTTATCGGACTCAAGCATGAGAAGGCTGCTCTAGCCCCGGGAAAGGCCGATCTGCCTCGACCTTCACAAACCTTGGAAGAAATCGCCCTCACCTTCCTTGAAGAGGCAAACCCCGAGGCTCCTATCACCTCGAAAACCAAGCTCCGCATTCGCCAGTCCCTGAAAGCATTAAGCACTCAAACCGACGTCTGGCATGCCCCAATAGACGAGCTAAGGGCAAAATCAATATACAAGGCCATAGAGAATATTAAAACCCTATCCAACGCCTCTAAGAACTATGTGCTCTACGCTGTTCGCAAAGTCTTTGATTTTGCAGAGGTCAAAGAAATCATACGGGAAAACCATCTTGGCAACCTCAAGGGTTTCTCGGTAAGGCCAAGAAAGCTCGAGCTTCCTAATGATCGTCAATTCCGCGAACTGGTTCAAATGCTCCAGTATCCGGAGTTAAGACCATCCAAGCACCCTCCCCTGCCCTCGACCTGGCAAAGCAAAACCCGGACTGAACTCTCAGAATCCATGGGCGTATCAAAGTCAACGCTATGCCGGATCATAGCCGAGGCCAATGGCACCCCCCCAAAGAGGAAAGGTCGCCCGGAAGTAGCATTCACTTTTCTCTTCCTGTGCTTCACCGGGCTGAGAATGGGTGAAGCTAGGGCACTCCGGTGGAAGGACGTGGAAGAAGACCGCATCATCATACGAGGAACAAAGACCGACTCGGCTCACCGCTCGCTTCCCATTTACCATCAACTTGCCGCGCTCTTGGAGAAAATGAAGGAATTCAGGAATAAATCTAATGAAGAAGACAGAATCTTAATCCGACAAAGAATAGACAAAGCTATAGCAAGAGCTTGCGGAAAACTTAATCTCCCATACCTGAGGCACCACGACCTACGGCACTACTTCGCGACAAAGGCGATACAGGCCGGGGTCGACTTAACAACAGTCGCCAAGTGGCTGGGTCATTCCGATGGTGGCGTCCTCGCCATGAAGGTCTATGCAAACGTAATAGACGAACATTCCCAACGCCAGGCCGCAAAACTTGTATTTCCTAAATGAAGAATTACTTAAATCCTCACTAATCGTAATATTCGAAGTGGACTGCCGAATACGAATGCATCAAAAGTTAGGTTGAGTGGACAAAGTCACGACATCAATCATCCTCCTGGGCGTAGTAGTCTTCTTGATCATGATCTTGAAGGTTATTCAACTCCTTCGGAAAGGTGGAGGCGGAGAGTCGCATCCTCCTTATGATGCAATAGGGGCATTGCTGACACCCGCCGAATTGAAGTTCCTCGGCGTGCTCGATCAAGTAATTGGCACGCATTATCGGATTATGGCTCAAGTGCGCCTTGCGGACGTGATCAAGGTGAAGGTGAATCTCGATAAGTCCGCGCACTCTTCTGCTTTCAATCGCATCAAGGCGAAGCATCTGGACTTCGTTGCATGCGACCCAAGCGATATGACAGTCAAGTTTGCCATCGAGCTGGACGACTCAAGTCACAACCGCCCAGACAGGCGAGCGAGGGATGCGTTTATTGAAGAGGCAATGAAGTCTGCAGGGGTTCCGTTATACAGATTTGCGGTCAAGCGGGAGTACGACCCACAGGAAGTTCATCAGGTATTATTCAAGCCCAATTCTTAGTCTAAGTAGCAGGAAAGGGGTCATTTCGTAATGTTTAAGGTTGCCTTTGCTTTCAGTATGTG
>JACNJI010000487.1 GCA_014382645.1 Verrucomicrobiota bacterium
CCCAACTTGATCGACCCAAGGCCGAGGCCGCGATAGACCGTCTGTCCGACCTTAATCCTCATGTCGCCCTTCAGCCCCATGTCGAGCGCTTTTCCCCTGAAAATGCGGAACGTCTTCTTTCCGACTATGACTTGGTGCTCGACGGTACCGATAACTTTCCCACCCGCTACTTGGTGAACGACGCCTGCGTAAAGTTTGGAAAACCACTCTGCTTTGGATCCATTTTTAAATTCGAGGGCCAAGTCAGCGTCTTTAACTACAAAGGTGGTCCGACCTACCGTTGCCTGTTTCCTAAGAGCCCCAATCCCAAGGATGTTCCCAACTGCGCGGAAATCGGTGTTATGGGAGTGCTTCCGGGCATTATTGGTAGTCTTCAGGCATTGGAAGCGATTAAGATTCTTTCCGGAGTCGGCGAGGTTTTGTCCGGCAAGCTCTTGCTATTTGACGCGCTTACGATGCGAAGCAGTCTCGTGAATTTCACTCTCAATCCGGCCAATCTAAACATTGGTGAGCTAAAGGAAATCGATTTTTCCTGCGAAGTTCCCCAAGCTTCCGCCGACGATGAGATTCGGCAGGTTTTTCCTGATGAATTGCGTACTCGTCTCGCAGGTGAAGCATCTCCCCTTCTTCTCGATGTGCGAGAGCCTTGGGAGATGGAAATCTGTCGGATCGAAGGTGCCGTTTCTCTTCCCCTTAGTCATTTACGGCAACCCCCACCTGTGGACCTTCCTCCCGAATTGTCATCTGATAAAAGAGTCGTGGTTTACTGCAAGGCAGGAGTTCGCAGTATGATGGCCTGCGACATTCTTCGTCAAAACTACGGCATCGCAAAGGTCGAAAACTTGGTCGGTGGTATAGATCTATGGTCCGCAGAAGTGGATCCGGATATGCCGCGTTATTGAGATCTTTTGATGCCAACCGTCCTGATTGTCTCCGGCTCCGACAGTTCCTGTGGTGCCGGGCTTTCGGCCGACTTGGAAGTAGTTCAAATCATGGGATGCCAGCCTTTGCTCGCAGTTTCCGCAATTACCGCCCAGACCGACCATAAGTTTCTGTCCTTACAGCCGGTTGCCTCTTCTGTCTTTAAGGATCAGTTGGAAGCCGCTTGGGATCATTCGGGCGGCCATGTGTCTGCCGTGAAAATCGGGATGTTGCCTAACGAATCCATCGTCGAAATGTTGACCGAATTCCTACAACAAAAGAATTGTCCCAACGTCGTTCTAGATCCGCTCCTTAAATCCACTTCGGGCGGAAACTTGGCGGAGGAATCAAGCGTTTCGAAAAGAAGTCGCAGCCTTTTCCCTTTGGCCACCCTTGTCACGCCGAACATACCCGAGGCTTGCAGCCTAACGGGGCTTTCTTGCCTCTCGAAGCAGGATCTGCACGCCCTCGCCAGTGCGATTGTGGATCTTGGTGCTGCCGCCGTACTGGTTAAAGGCGGCCACCTTGAGGGTAGCGAATGCGTGGATTATTTGCTGAAAAAAGGAGAACTTCAGGGGCAACAGTTTTGCCAAGCACGGTTGCCCATACCTTCCATTCGAGGGACGGGCTGCAGGTTGGCTTCGGCCATCGCGGCAAGACTCTCTCTCGGAGACGATCTTAGGCAAGCTGTGGATAATGCGCGAAGTTACCTCTTCACTCATTTCGAGAAGCAATATAGTTCGTGAATGCAGCCGCCGATATGACGGGAGCAACAAAGTTCAGAACTGGAACAAGAAAAAGAGCGGCAGTAGCGGTACCGAATATAGTTCGCTTTAGAGGGGCTAGGCGGTCTTCCGTCTGGAAACGAACGGCGATGATATCCTCGTATTCCTTTCCGAATAGATAACCGTTGGCGATCAACTGGACGATCAGACCAAGTGGTGGAAGAAACCATCCGATCAAAACGATGGGAAGGATGAGAGCGTTCAATGAAAGCGAAAGGCCAAGGAATCGGGTAGACGCCCAGCTTGACTTGGATAAGGAGGGGGGCGGCTCTAGTTGAATGGTAGGGTGGTTTTTATCTCGGGTAGCCGTAACGACATCGTCAAGAAAAAGCCCTAGAAAAGCAGTCTGAACCGAACCAAAGGCAAAGAAAAGTACGACTAACATTATGAGAATTCCGAGAACCCTAAGGCTCCATTCAATGGTGTCCATCCACCAACTGTCGCCACCCTCCAGCCATGAGAGTAAAGCTTGGTTTAACCATTCGAACCCGAGGTATCCTAAGGGAAGAGCAATCAATGCGACAACCAGTGACAATCCAAGAGAATAGAGCAGTGGTTTGATGAAACGGGAGTCGTTCAACTGTCCGAATGCCATGATGAAACTGGCTAGCATCACTCTACAACAATCCTTGGAATTGCTCCTGGCAAGAGGGTTTTTCGAGAATTATTCTGAAAAACTCTTTTTCTCGTGGACAAGTGCAACGATCCTCTCCATAGAATTTTACCCCGTGGAAGGTCTTGTGACCAGTGGTGGAAATGGTTGATCATAATTACACGGCGGACAGCGTTCAATCGCTTGATTGGAAGGATCATATCCGGATGCGCCCTGGTATGTACATCGGGAAACTTGGAGATGGTTCGTCCGACGACGATGGCATTTACGTATTGCTCAAGGAAGTGCTCGATAATTCCGTCGACGAGTATGTCATGGGTTTTGGCAAGACGATCGATGTCGAGTGTGACGGCCAAACGGTGATCGTGCGGGATTACGGACGCGGTGTCCCGCTCGAAAAATTGATGGTTTGTGCTTCCAAGATTAACACGGGCGCCAAATACGATTCCAAGGCTTTTAAGAAATCCGTTGGATTGAATGGCGTTGGAATCAAGGCCGTGAACGCTCTTTCTTCGAGTTTTGATATCCAATCCTTTCGAGAAGGTGATACTCGCAGGATAGAATTCGTTCGTGGTGACACTACCTCTGAGGATCGTAAGAACAAAAAGACGAAGGAGGGAAATGGGACTAGCATATGTTTCACTCCCGATGGAGACTTGTTCAAGAAATACCGGTTCCGTAACCAGTACGCGGAACGCATGATGCGTTATTATTCCTACTTGAACAAGGGGCTTACACTCAAGTACAACGGAACGCGGTTTCGTTCGAAGGATGGACTGAAGGACTTGCTCCAGGAAAACCTGTCCGAAGAGCCTCTTTATCCCATCATTCATTTGGAAGGGGAAGATATCGAGGTCGCTTTCACGCACTTGGATCAATACGGAGAAGACTATTTTTCCTTTGTCAACGGTCAGCATACTACCCAAGGGGGAACCCATCAGGCGGCTTTTCGGGAGGTTATAGTTAAGACTGTTCGAGAGTTTACCAAGAAAAATCACGAAGCTGGAGATATTCGAGGTGGAATCGTTGCCGCCGTCAGCATAAAGGTGGAGGAACCAATCTTCGAGTCGCAGACGAAAACGAAACTTGGATCTCTAACCGTTGCTCCCGAAGGAGAGAGCGTTCGGCTCTTCATCGGTAATTTCCTCAAGCAGAAGCTTGACAACTACCTACACAAGAATCCCGAGACTGCGGAGGCTCTTCTTGAAAAAATCAACCGGAGTGAGCACGAGAGAAAGGAACTCAAGGGGATTCAGAAGCTAGCCCGCGAACGTTCCAAGAAGAGCAAGGTTCACAACCGCAAGTTACGAGATTGCCGAAGCCATTTAAATACCAAGGATAAGAAACGCTTTGATTCGACTCTCTTCATCACTGAGGGCGATTCCGCCAGCGGTTCTATCACCAAGGCTCGTGACGTTACGACACAGGCAGTATTCAGTTTGAAGGGAAAACCCCTGAATTCATTCGGACTCACCAGAAAGGTGGTCTACGAGAATGAGGAGTTCAATCTCGTCCAAGCTGCTCTAGGTATCGAGGAGGATCTCGAGAACCTTCGCTACAACAAAGTGGTGATCGCCACTGACGCGGATGTTGACGGCATGCACATAAGGTTGCTTCTTATAACTTTCTTTCTTCAATTCTTCCCCGAATTAATCCGCGAGGGACACTTGTTCGTTCTCCAGACGCCGCTCTTTCGGGTGCGGAACAAGAAAACCACCCTTTACTGTTACGACGAGGTCGAGCGCGAGGTGGCGATGAAACAATTGGGGCGGAATCCCGAAATCACTCGATTCAAGGGACTAGGCGAAATTTCACCAGACGAATTCAAGCATTTCATTGCCGAAGACATTAGGTTGGATCCCGTCCGCCTTGACGCCAACGAGTCAATAAAAGAAATGCTCAAGTTCTTTATGGGAAAAAATACTCCCGAACGCCAACAATACATCATCCGAAATCTTCGTTTCGAGCACGATATCTTAGAAGAGGATAAGAAGATTGATGCGGCACATTTGCCCGATTCGGTGGATGATGCCGATGTTTCAGCCAGTCAGGCGGCTTAGCATGTTATCTTTGTTACCGCGGTTCAGCAGTATTTGATTTCATGTCGAATCAAGACGAGGAAGGCAATCAGAAGGAAGATCCGAAGACGGAGGATTCTTCTGTCGAGGAGACTGTCGACGGTGGCTCCGAAGCAGATCCAACTGCCTCCGGGGAAGAAGGTGAGGAGGCATCCGAAAAAGAATCGGTCGAATTGACTGTTCAAGACGGTGGTAAGTTCGACCCCGAAGCTCTGCTTAACGGCAATGGTTCTAATGGAAACGGTCGTGGCGACGACGGTATTTACGTTGATGACATGTATGGCGATTGGTTTCTCGACTACGCTTCCTATGTTATTCTCGAACGTGCCGTACCACATGCTGACGATGGGTTGAAACCCGTTCAACGTCGTATTCTTCACTCCATGCGGGAAATGGAGGACGGACGCTACAACAAGGTGGCCAATGTTATTGGCAACACCATGAAGTATCATCCACACGGCGACGCTTCCATTGGCGACGCCATGGTGCAAATCGGGCAAAAGGAACTCCTTATCGATACGCAGGGCAACTGGGGTAATGTTCTGACGGGGGATTCCGCGGCCGCTTCCCGTTACATAGAGGCCCGACTGACTCCTTTTGCTCTAGAGGTTATATTTAGCCCCAAGGTTACTGAATGGGCTTCTTCCTATGATGGGCGAAACCGGGAGCCGGTTACTTTTCCCGTTAAGTTCCCGCTACTTCTGGCTCAAGGAGCCGAAGGGATCGCCGTTGGACTCTCCACTAAAATCCTTCCTCACAACTTCAATGAGATTCTCGATGCTCTGATAGAGGTTCTTCGCAAGAACCCCATATCCATTTTACCTGACTTTGCTCAAGGCGGAATCGCGGATTGTACGGATTATAATGGAGGCGCCAGAGGGGGCAGACTTCGAGTGAGAGCTTGCTTTGAAATAGTCAAAAAACACCTCCTGAAAATTACCGAGATTCCCTTCGGTACAACGACTACCAGCTTGATTGACTCCATCCTTTCCGCCAACGATAAGGGAAAGATAAAAGTGTCCAAGGTCGAAGACAACACCGCGGATGTCGTGGAGATTCTGGTTTATCTCCCTTCCACCGTCAGTGCGGAGGAAGCTTTGCCTGCGCTTTATGCTTTTACCGATTGCGAAGTCAGCATTGCTCCCAATGCCTGCGTCATTCACGACAATCATCCCCAATTCCTCTCCGTAAACGAGTTGTTGGTTACTGCCGCCGAACGGGCTCGAGATCTCTTGCGTCAAGAACTCGAGATCCGATTGTCCGAACTTCAGGAAAAGTGGCACTTCGCGTCTCTGGAGAAAATATTCATCGAAAAGCGCATTTACCGGGACATTGAGAAGGAAGAAACATGGGAAGGCGTCCTTTCCGCCGTAGACAAGGGTCTGAAGCCTTACAAGAAACTCTTTCATCGAGAGATTACTCAGGATGACATCGTTCGTCTCCTCGAAATTCGCATCAAGCGTATCTCCAAGTATGATGCGTTTAGGGCAGACGAACAAATCAAGGCCTTTGAAGACGACATCGAGGAAGTTGAAAAGAGTCTCTCCCAACTCACCAAATACGCCATTCGATACTTCAGGGAACTGAAGACGAAATACGGAAAAGGGCGGGAACGGCGTACGGAAATTTCTCGGGGAGAAGATGGAAAACTTGTCGCTTTTGATCGTATCGTCGCTTCCAATGTAGTGGTTGCCAACGAGACTCTCTACTTAAATCGAAAGGATGGATTCGCCGGTTACAGTCTCAAGAAGGACGAAGCTATTGAGAAATGCTCGACCATGGATGACGTTGTCGTTATTGGCAAGGACGGCGTTATGAAAGTGATGAAGATCGCGGACAAAATGTTTGTCGACAAATCGCCCTTGCGTGTCGCCATTTTCCGAAGAGGTGAAAAGACCACCTACAATATGGCCTATAGAGATGGTGCCAGCGGTCGACTTTACGCAAAGAAGTTTGAGATCGGTGGAGTGACTAGGGACAAAGAGTACAATTTGTTCAAACTGCACTCAAGGTCACGAGTTTTCTTTTTTGCCGTTCATAAAACCCCTGATCTCGACAGCAAGATATTAGTCCATCTGGACCCGACTTTGAAACGGATAAAAGAGATGACGATCGAGTTCGACTTCAGTTGGCTCGAGCTTCAAGGACGTTCGGTAAAAGGATCTACTCTTACCTCTCACAAGGTCGATCGTGTTGTCAATGCGCCGAAATCGGATGATGCCGAAGAGGAGTCTGCAGCTTCCAACAAAGTTGCCGACGGCAATGTCTCTCCGAAGTCCAATGAAAAACCTGCTGAGGAAGTTGAGTCGATGCGCGAAAGCAAACCCGCCGGTTCTTCGCCCGTCAACCGGTTGCCTGAGGCAAAGGATATAGAGGAACCCGAAAGACAAGGCAGTCCGAACAAGTTCGAATCGGATGGGCAAGCTACACTCGACATCTAGCCTCTCGGCTTTCTCTCGATCTTAATCGTCATACTGCTCGTGAGTCTTTCTTCCGAGGAAATCTACCGTAAACTGTTGCATGGCTTTGCATTGATTTTGCCGGCTGCCATTTTTTATGGGCCGGATATGCTTGGGTTACGCCCGCATCCCATAGACCAGACAATCATTTCTTTATACCTCGGAGTTGTGCTGGTTTTCTCTCTTTCCATAGAAGCCCTGCGCTTACGAAAATCTTCGTTTAGTAGGATTTTCAATCTTTGCTTCGGTTCCATGCTTCGTTCGGAGGAAGCGAAGCAATTGACGGGAGCTACTTACATCTTTGCCGGTTCATTCTTCTGTAGCCTTATGGCAATAAATGGAAGGGTTGCCGCGGCATCCGCGTTTCTAGCTCTCACTCTGTTCATTCTTGGAGATGCGGCAGCGGCTCTTGTGGGAAAGTCTTTAGGTCGTACGCGTATTGGTGGTAAGACTCTTGAGGGTGCACTAGGATGTTTTACCTTGTGTTTTCTTCTCTCGTTCGGAGTGTTCCCTATTTTGCCTGATTTCACTTCGGTATGGGGTGAAATCTTCTGGACTGATGCCTTTTTCCTTTCTGCTATGGTCGCGATTCTCGAGCTTTTTCCAGTTCGAGTCGGAAAAACCATCCTGAACGACAATCTTTATGTCCCCGCAATTACTACCCTTGCCGCTATCGTGATGGGAGGTTGATTCTTCGCTAGGAACGCTAAGTGCTAGGTATTATTTTATGGATCCGTTAGCGCAAGGACTTGCAGGAGCCGCTTTGGCATCGATCTGTATCCGAAAACAGGAGAACACTCGTCTTGCACTTGGCGTTGGTTTCTTGGCAGGACTTGCTGCCGACTTAGATATTTTTATCCGCTCGAGCGAAGATCCTCTCCTTCATCTTGAGTTTCATCGTCAATTTACGCATTCGCTTTTGTTCATTCCTTTGGGCGGACTTCTGGTTGCCTTATTCCTGTGGCCATTTCTTAGGCGCAAGGGCACCTTTTTCAATATCTGGACGTTTTCCACATTAGGGTACGGGACACACGGTTTGATCGATGCATGCACCAGTTATGGCACTTACCTTTTTTGGCCCTTCTCTTACACTCGTGTAGCATGGAACAACGTTTCCATTATCGACCCCGTCTTTAGCCTCGGTGTTCTCCTTTTTCTTTCCCTCGCTTTTTTTCGACGAAAACCTCGATTGGCTCATTACGGTTTTGCCTTTGGCATCGTTTGGTTGCTTTTTGGGGTGATCCAACGGGAACGAGCCGGAAGCGTTGCTCGCGGTGTGGCAGAGGGTAGGGGGCATGAAGTCGAACGACTTGTCGTAAAGCCAACCATATTCAACAACCTACTTTGGCGTTCAACCTATTTGTCCGTCGAACGCATTTACGCCGATGCGATTCGCCTGCACCTTTTCTCCGAGCCGACCATCCACCAAGGCGGTTCCGTTCCTTTACTCGATTTCGACACACTTGCCTCAGTCTACGGTACGGATTCTCGCGCCTACAGAGATACTCTACGTTTTACTCATTTTTCCGACGGTTTTGTCGCCCGAAAACCCAGCGACCCCAACGTCATCGGCGACTTTCGCTACTCCCTCCTTCCAAATACGTTGGATCCGGTTTGGGGAATCCGAATCGATCCCGCCCACCCGAACGGGGGTACGTCGTTTGAAAATTTCCGCCAAGTCGACTCGGCTACATGGAATGCTTTTCTAGAGATGCTTTTGGATTAAACAGTGGAGCTGTCCTAGCTAAGACTACTATTAAAGAACCCTACCCTTAAACCAAAGGCTGAAAATTCTGGAAAAGGTGGCGGGAAGCCAAAATCAGAAAAAGAATCGGCCCCTCGCCTGAACCATAAGTTTTTCGTTGGTATTCTCGACACTTTCGGGGAAGAGCATCCGGAATGCCTCACCGAGCCCGTACAAGCGGTCTGGTCAGAATTTGTAACCCACCGCCAGGGGTTGGGATACGAAATGAAAGTTCGGGGCCAAGACGATCGCCTTGGGGGCGTCCTCAAGAAACTGCACAAGCTTTGTAGCGTGAGAAACGAGTCCGCTCCCCATGCCGCCGAATTGCTTCGAGTGGCTTCGGAAATGAGGTGGATGACTGTATTTGAGGCCAAGTCGGAGGAAACGGCCGATTCCGTGGAGGAAAAGTATAGGGCCGACGTGGCTCGGAATTTCGGTTGGTGCAGGATATGGAAAGTCCTTAAGTAATACCCGCCCTGCAGCACAGGGCCGAAGCGGCATGCGAACATTTGA
>JACNJI010000145.1 GCA_014382645.1 Verrucomicrobiota bacterium
GCCAGGGCCGGGTCGAAAGGGCATAAACCAGAAAGGCTTTGTGGCAGCAGCAGAAATCACTTCGTGCACATCGATATTCATGGCCTCGTATACGACCTTGAGTTCGTTGACCAATGCGATATTGACGCTGCGAAAAATATTTTCGAGTAGCTTGGTAGCCTCGGCTACTCGGCAAGAGGAAACACGATGAATTATGTCTATTGCTCTTCCATAGAGTGCTTCGGCGATATCGCCACATTCCTTCGTGTACCCACCGACTACTTTGGGAATGGTCTTGACCGAGGCATCCTCCCGACCCGGATCTTCCCGTTCCGGGGAATAAGCCAAATGAAAATCGGAGCCCGCCTTCATACCGGACCCCTCCTCCAGTATAATTCGAAGTTCGTCCTCGGTGGTACCAGGATAAGTAGTCGATTCCAAGGTTACCAAGACGCCCCTTGAAAGATTTGGAGCCAAAGCCTCCGCCGTATCGAGTACGAAGGATAGATCGGGTTCCCTATATTCGCTCAGGGGAGTCGGAACGCAAATGAGAATAGCTTCGACCTCGGACACACGCTTCGGGTCTGTAGTTGCCTCGAAGCGACCTGCATTTACTTGCTCGGCAATGCTCTCTGAGGAAAAATGCTTGAGGTAGGATTCCCCGCGATTGATCGAATCGACCTTTTTTGGGTCGAGATCGAGACCGAGCACGGACACCCCGGATCTGGCGAATTGTAGAGAAAGGGGAAGGCCCACATACCCAAGGCCAACTACTGCAATCTTGGAAAATAATTTACTCATAAGAGGGAGACAAAGTTTCGGGATTCCTTATTTTACGGACAAATTGAAGAAAGAAGACCAGGAAGATGCCGAGAAAGCCTCCGCAGACACCTCCGAGGCCGACAATCAATTTGCGCTTGGGCTTTTCCCGTTGCTCCGGAGCAACGGCGGGATCGATCACTTCCAGCGCAAAGTCCTCGTTGACGTTGGCTAGCATCGCTTTTTGTTTTTCGGATTCTAACAAGCTGTAAAGAACTTCTCGCATGTCCTTGAGGGTGGTTTTGGCCAGTTCCTGCTCTAGATAGCCGACGCGCTTCTTGGAGTCTTGGATAGCTTGCTCCCGAAGTTGCTCGTTCAATTGCTTTACCAGATCATTGGCCCATTGTGCAGCAATTACAGGATCCCTCCATGAAATGGAAAGGGTGATTAGGCTGGATTTCTTGTCCTCATCAACGGAAAGGATTCCCTTGAAAGACTCGATCGCTTTTTGCTCGGTGGGTTCATCATCTTCCGACTCGACGATCCACGCTTTTTTTTCCACATCCCATAAATCCTTGAAAAGAACAGGTAGAAGTTTATTGTTATTTATAAAAAGGCTCAAAAATCTTCGAGATTCCAGAGTGGCGATGACTTGCTCGGTATTGGAACCGCTGGGTATCGAAATTCCCGCCATCGCGGCCAGACCTCCAAATTGACTGAGAGACGAGGTCCCGGATTGTTCCTCTTGGGCGGAAGCTAGCAAGGTCTCCGCCTTAAATACCTCCGGAGAATGCAAGGCGTAAGCCACTGCCAAGGTGGTACAGATAATTGTTATACCCACTATCAATTTCCACGATTGAAGGAGGGTGCGGATCAATTCGAGCAGATCAATATCATCCTCCTCCACCGAGGGACCGGATTCGACCATGACGTATTTGGTTGCCGATTTCTTGTCATCGTTCATATTTTTCGTACGCTACCGCCCTTGGCCGCTCGGGTAATCCCGAAGCCAATCAATTGAGGCGTCATGTACGCCATGATAATTAATTCTATCTTTTATGGGAACGTTCGGTCTTCCCCACGATCAACTTTACCAAGGGCAATAATTTGCCCACCTGCCGGTGCCAACCAGCTAAAATATTCGTCCGTATCCGACCTCGTTCAGCGGAATTTCCGTCTTCCGTTGCATCCACGAGTTCTTGTAAATGACTTAAACGAGCTTTCCCTTTTTCCAAATGAGGTTCCGCCTGCTCCTTTAAAAAGCCGGAAACAAGTTTGCGAAGACGAATCTCCGCCACAAAATGTTCCTTTCGCTGACCGGGAAGGAATTGACTTTTCACCGCACCCAATTGCCGTAGGGATCTAAGACCCTGACTGGCGGAACCCTTGCTTACGGACAAGAGTTCCATGATTTCATCCATAGCCAAGGGTTCGTCGCGACAAAAAAGCAACCCATAGATTTGGCCCACGGACTTTGGCAAACCCACCGATATGGCGGCATTCAGGAACAAGTCAACGACGGCTGTTTCCCACCCGGGAAGAGAGGCAGTGTCTTGAGAATCCTTGGAAGACTGTACGGAGTATGCGGTCAATCTGCTGATATTTTCCGTCTTACTAGAGGAGAAAGCATATTCGTTCAAGAAAAAATGAACAAAATGAACCCGCCATGCGAGTGAACTCCGTTACCCCACCGGAAGGCAAGTTGAGCTAGAAAGAATTTACCGCCGCTGCAGCTATGGCAAGCTGATAGACAATCTGGGTTCCGTTTACAATGTTCTCCATCAGTCGACTCTTCTCCATATTTATGGGTACTACAATAACATCGCCAGGTGCCATGCCCTTCCCAGAACCACCACCTCCGAACCAACCCGTTCCTCCTTTGCTCATGACCGAACCATTAGCACGGACAACAAAGACGCGATCCTTGTCAGCGTTGGCAGTAAAGCCACCACTTCTCTTGATAAAGTCATTCTGGCCCAAACTTTTCTCATACAAGTGAGAGGTTGGAAACTGAACTTCACCAACAACGCTCACCTCATATGGGATTCGAGGTATGAATAGACGATCCCCAGCACGAGCCTCAAGAAGTATTTTGCTTTGGGAATTAAGAATGGTTGAAAGATCGACGACCAGTCTCCCCTGCGACTTAGTGGACTTGAGCCGTGCCAAAAGGGAGGATGCAACAGCTTGGGATTGCTGTGCTTCAGCCTGAGATTCAGCACGAATGCTAAGATTGGCAACATCCGATTGCAGTTGGGTAATCAGGCGGTCTCGTTGCTCTTGTTCCTTGATTTTCAAACTCTCTCTCGAAAATACTGCTCCTTCAGAAAATGCTTGCTCTGTAAGACCACCGGCACGCGAAACTACTTGGGATAGAGTTTCCCCGGGTTTTATGGGATAAGAACCCGGGAACCGAACCTCCCCTAGGATCTCGACAACTTCACGTTCTCGCCAAGACGGGATAGGCTTTACGTTAAAGGAGTCGTAGGGTTGGAGGAGGAGATTGCTCGTGTCATTGGCATCCAGCGAAACAAGGGATCGCACAAGTATATGATCGATTTCCGCTCCCGTGGCTTCCTTCACTTTCATTCGGGTCAATTCCGATGAAAGAGCATGGGCGGCATCAAGCATGCCACCTGCGGCATTCAGTAAATCCGTTAAACGCATGTCTTGGGAAAGAGGATAATCACCGGAAAAATGAACCATACCGGAAACCGATACGACCGGGACGCCTTCTCCCGGAGAACTTTGCTTGCTCAATTCCTTCATCAAAGGAGACAGCCAGCGTTCTCTTGTTTCACGATTCGTAGAACTAAAAAAGTAAACCGTGTCACGCTCCTCCAATTCAATATTGAATGGTGAAGACGAGTCCCGAAAGATTTCGCTTGGCTGGAATTGCCTCACCGACAATGTCCCATCTGCATGTTCCCGCCGAATCAAGGCATAACTATAATCCGTCCCCGGGAGCAACGCATGCGCGTCGGGAATCAAATCGCCGATTCTCAAACCTGACTTCCATTCGTAGTCTCCAGGACGCTCGACGTTTCCAGCAAGTGAAACGACATTCCGGACGCGAATAGAGGCGGATGGGACAGAAATAAGATCCCCACCAAAGATAGGGAATTCGGAATCGCTTTCCAGTTCAAGATTGCGGACAAGAGGGCGCCTATCGGCACCCAGACGTTCAAGACGTATTCCTCGATCATCGCCACGGGAATCGACCCCTCCACCCAAAGCGATAATATCCGAAAGTTTTTCGCCTCCTAACAGTTCATATTGGGCAGGACGTAAAACCGCCCCACTGAGTGTTGCTCGAGGTCCGACCGTAGGAACAAAAATAACGTCACCCGGAAGAACCATCGCATCTGCCGAGGTATCTCCCTTGAGAAGAAGATCGTAAAGGTCCAAACGGGCGACAACCTCTCCTTTTCGCTTGAGCTCTATGTTGCGCAAGCTTCCGATCTCCTTTATGCCGCCGCTGACGAGCAAGGCATTGGTCATCGTTGAAAGGGAGCTCACCACATAGGCACCGGGCTTACGGACGTCTCCGAGCATGAAGATGCGGATGGAGCGCAAGGATCCCATGGAAATCGAACTTTGGACGCCATCTCCCAATTGATCATTTATCTTTTCCTTGATCAAATTCTTGAGACTAAGAAAATTAGTTCCCTTTTCAAAAACATTGATCGGCCCAATCCCGGGGAACTTGATCAATCCTTCACGAGAAATCATTAGCGAATACGAATTGTTCAGACGCCCGAACAGTTGAATTTCAAGACCGTCGCCGGGCCCGATTACATAATCCGGAGGGACGGGGACTTCGTTTCCCGGAGCAAAAGTGGAGGGGCTACCGGCAAACAGTTCGTACCCGAATGGCTTGATTGCTTCGAGATCGTCTTGAGAAAACTCCTCGGCTCTTTTTTCAATTTCCCTGTGCTGCAAAACTTTGATTTTGCGAAGAAGTGATCTTGTTTCTTCGAGAGCCTCAAGCAATTCCGGGTCCGGAGAATCCTTATTTCCACCAATCTCAGCTTCCAAACGAGATAAATCCCCGCGTATGGAAGCCTCCATACCCTGCAAACGGGAAAGAAAAGTTCCGCGTTCATTAAAGGAATCGGCCTTGGGCCCCTCTACCTGCAAAGCCCCAGTAGGAGCAATTGCAGTAGGTGCCTTGCGGGCAGGATTAGCCTGTCCGCCGGAACCGTGAGCCTTAACCAAGGCGGACTGCTCTGCAGGAGATAGCTGGGAAAACTTGGCCATCAATGCAGGATCCAACTGTTGAGCGAATAACTTTCCGCTCCCATGGGAAAGACCTAAGGAAAATAATAAAAGAGTAAGCGCAGGCAATCTATTCATATTACAACAAAGCATGTCAGAAAACTCTCGCAATGGAAAGAAAACCCGTCGGGCCATTTTCAGGATTTTGCGTAGAGGCATTCTCAAGTTCCTCCCAACCTAGCCCGCAAGTCATTTGGGCATCCCACTTGGAAAAACTTCGTTTATGGAAAAACTGCACGGACTTAATGTCCGTAGCGACAGAATTAGACACTGCGCTTTGTCCGGCACCGTCTCGGTTGAGCTTTCCAACTCGAGCGGTTCCACCCCATCCGTTACCATCGAAATTAGCCAACAAGCCTCCGAGGGACACGATTTCGGAATCCGAATCAGCCCAGTGACCCACGCTTCGACCATGATGTCGGTATCCGTCGCCAAAGATATGATGATTATAACTTACATTTCGGAGATGAGTGTCATCCGTCCACCAGGTGGAGGCAGTGTCGACGTACTCAAGAAACATTCGCCAAGTGGATGACTCCAATTTGCCCCAAGTTTCCACTCCGTATTGAAACATAAGCGCATTCGGCAAGAAGTGATCCTCATCTTCACCCACGACCTGTCCGTACAAGGCTAGAGGCAAGTCTCCCGGAAGACGCCAACGAAGATCGATTCCGGCTAACTGGTTGCCTGGCTCGGTCTCTGTTGCTAGACCCGTATTGGCTCCAGTATTGTCATGGCCAATGAACGCTTCCATGAATATGTCGAAGTGCCTGGGTCTCCCCTGCCCTCCTAATTGAATTGCCCGAGAAAGACCGATTTCCAATCCCGGCACGATAGTTGGAGCAAACTCGACCCGCATTCCCCATAGGTAGGGTTCAGGATAATCGTTAACAAGAGGCTTTTGATTTCCGCGGTCCTCCTCCATTTGCCCGAGGAACATGGTGGCGTTCCACGGTCCGATCCATGAGAGCCACTTCGTCTCGAAAGGTTCGGGAATGCGACGATCGATTGAAAATGCAGGAACCGGTCTGGCGTTAGTGGACAGAATCAAACTGCCATCCCACCCAGGTCCCCATGAACGTTCCATTTGCCCAAAACTTGCCGACCAGTTTCCTAAACGGGTGGCAAAATAGGATCCATCGAACTGAAAGTTATCGTCAATCCGACCTCGCCAGTCGGGTTCTACCCCCCGAACGTTGGTCAAACGAAGTTTTCCGGCAAAACGATCTCCCATCCACGCCCGTTCGACCCCACCGGAAAATCCCCCTCGTGGTTCAGCTTGGAAAGACCGGGCGACTCCCCGATCACCCCTGAAGCCAATCCTGCCGATTGTTGGTCCCCAACCCGCCGTCCGTTCTTTATCAAGACGATCGCGAACACGGTCGAAAACCGGATCCTGATCATCCTCCTTGAGCCTTGCGTCAATCCCACCCCATGAGATCGGCCATGTATTCAGCGGAGCGTCAAGAAGGCGGTTGTCCCGCAACCAACGCAACTCATGTCGAAGAAAGGGGTCCTCGGGTGACAAAAAAGGACTAGCGAAGAAAGAAATCGGTAGCCAGAGACAAACCAAAAGCCAGAGGGAGATTCGATGGGATACACTAAACATTTCAAAAAAACTGACACTGATAGACAGGTGCGAAACTAGCAATCGCAAAGGCAATCCCTCTTTAGGCTCGCACTTAAAGTTTTGTAGGTTATGAGAATGACACCGACAACAACGTGCAAGACGATCCTCTTTTTCGACGAATTCGGCAACATGCCGAAAAACGACTTCTCTTGTCTGAGACTCAATCGGACAAGGATCGTCTCGCTCACCTAAAGGAGTTTCTTCGATTGGAGCACGAGATGCTCCACAGGTATCACCAAAAGGGGGATTCCGGCATACGCGTTACCCGTGCGAGGTCCGTCCTGATAGATGTCTTGATACAATCCCTTCATGCCCATGCCTTGGAAATAACGAGAGATTTCCTAAGTAAGAAAAAACCTGTAGCTTTGATCGCAACGGGGGGATATGGGCGGGGGGAACTTAGCCCGCACAGCGACATCGACTTGATGTTCCTGTACCCGAAGTCGGCCTCAAGTAAAGCTCTCGAAAGCCTTAACAAAACCATGACCCGTGAAATCCTTTATCCATTGTGGGACTTAGGCATGAAAGTGGGGCACGCCACACGGGCAGTTAAGGAAACTTTGGACGAATCCCGCCGCGACATTCGGACGAAAAATGCACTCCTAGACTCACGATATATTTGTGGAGATAAAAAAGTAGCGGACAACTTTTTAAGGAAATTCAAAGGGTTTTGCAGAAAGGATAACCCCGAAGGGTATCTCATGGAGATTCTGGACACACAACGGGCTCGCAGGGTCGAAAAGGGAGGAACGATTTGTTTGCAGGCGCCGGACGTAAAGAATGGAGCAGGAGGATTGCGCGACTATCAGGCTGTCCTCTGGATGGCCAAGGTGAAGTTTGAAAGCGAGAATCTCGACGACCTCGTAAGACGTGATTACCTTACGGGATCGGAGGCGAAATCATTCGGAGAAGCCTATTCTTTTTTATTGCGCGTAAGAAATGAACTACACTTTCGAAGCAAGCGTCCGACGGATATCCTGCACATTGAAAAGCAATCCGACGTCGCGCTGGGGCTTGGTTATGAGCAGGAGGATCTTTTCGATCGGATCGAAACCTTCATGGGCGACTATTACTCCAGAGCCAGAACTATTCGCAAAACCGCAGACATACTGGAAGACCGCTTGGCGCTTGGTAGCGGAAAAGGGTTAAGTCTCTCGTTCACCTCGGTTCTAAAGGCCTGTCGAGCAAAACCTAAGAAAGAGGTGGACGGTTTTCAGCTTTGCGAAGGGCAGTTGGAGGCTACCGACCCCACCATTCTCGACCAAGACTCCGAAAGGATTCTACGCCTTTTTCGCCATGCCCAGCAATTGGATGCCGAACTTTCTCCCGGGCTGCGAGCATTGGTACGGAATCGACTCAAACTGATCGATGCCGCACTGATGGCCAATCCTGCAGCCAACGTCACCTTCCGTTCCATTCTTCAGCAAGTGGGCTCGGTGGGCCCTACCCTTGCCGAGATGCACGACCTCGGTCTTCTCGGAAGGTTTATTCCCGAGTTCGATCGGCTCACCTGCAAGGTGCAACATGAGTTGTATCACAGGTACACGGCAGACGTGCACGTGCTCCAATGCATAGCCCAACTCGACAAGGTTTTTCAAGGAAAGGACGAAACCTCTCGCCGCTACCGTGACGTGCTGGGAAAAACAGAAGTTCCGGCCTTGCTTTACTTGATGCTGTTTTTACATGACCTCGGGAAGGACGAGGGCCCCAAGGGTCATTGCGAACGTGGTATAGGCATCGCCACATCCCTAATGGAACGTTTGTCCATACCCGAGGAGATGAGAAACCGCGTTCTTTTTGTGATCGGAAATCACCTAGAAATGGTGCGCTATTTCTACAAGTACGACTTGGAAGACCCAAAAGTGATTGAGTCTTTCGCCGCATTCGTAGGAAGCGAGCAACGACTCCGCTACCTGTACGTTCACACTTATTGTGATGCCAACGGAACGGCTCCCGATCTCTGGAATCAGCACAAGGATGACCTCCACCACCAACTTTTTTCGAACACTCTTCAAGTGCTGCGAGGAAAATCCGTTGAAAGAGACCCTGCCACCCTTCGCAAATCCTACGCGAATCTGGAGTTGGAAGACCTCTCGCCCTCACAGATCGCGGAACAACTGGAGCAATTCCCCAACCGCTATTTCGCCCATGTCGGAGAAGAAGAAGTCGCCCTCCATGTTTCCATGGCGAGCCGTTTCTTAATCGAAGGAGAACAAGAAAGTAACGGAAGCGAACCCATGTCCGCAGTCGAGTGGCGGGACGACGTTCGCCGGTCTCTAACAATCGTCCACATTGTCACTCGCGACCAAAAAGGGCTGTTCGAAAAACTCGCGGGATCCTTTGCCATCGCAGGACTGAATATACTGGGATCACGTGCATTCACGCGTTCCGACAACATTGCGATAGACGTCTTTTTCGTAGAGAAAGACAAAGGTGCGGCAAAGATGAAGGACGAATCC
>JACNJI010000407.1 GCA_014382645.1 Verrucomicrobiota bacterium
CGGTTGATGCTGATCGTCATCGGTTGACTTAAAAGAACACCGGAAGAGGCGCTTCCATGGTAGCGCCTAACGGCCCTCCTCCTCTATCTGTTAGCGGCTCTTACCGACTGGCCGCAAGGATGACTAGATCGGGGAATGGGGAAAGTTTCTGATTTTGGAAAGTTTATGGACGCCCTTTGCGACAAGATTCTTACACTTGGCATGTTCGTAAGCCTCCTGACGATCGGCGTCATCGATCGATGGGCTCTATTTCCCGTACTGCTCATTTTATCGCGAGAGCTCCTCATCACCGGTCTGCGACTCGTTGCTGCTTGCAAGGGTATAACCTTGGCTGCAGAAAAGGTAGGCAAGCTCAAGACCGTCATCCAACTCACCTGCATCAGTCTCTTTCTTGGAGAAATGACTATGCTAGACGATCTAGCCGACAAAATGCCGATCAACTTTTACGAGCCATTACTCGAGGCGGTATCGGGAGCAGCCAACGCAACCTTAATACTGGCCACGTTGCTCACTGTCTTTTCAGGTGTAGTATACTTGGCAAAGTACTGGAACCTCTTTATGGACGAGGAAGAGAAGTGACGGACGCCCCTTTCCCCGCGTCACAGGACTCCGGAGCGAATCGATTATTGCTCGGTCTAGCAACGTTAGGCCCTTTAGGCACTTGTTGTCCTGCTCCAGGAACTTTTGGTTCTCTTGCGGGAGCGCTTGCCTTTCTCGCACTGGTGGAATGGTCGCATCTCCCTACATCCTTAATTTTGTGGGGATTCACGCTACTTGCCTTCCTCGCAATTCCGCTTTGCTCGGCAGCCGAACGCATCCTTTGCAAACGCGATCCGGGAGAGATCATAATCGACGAATTCGTTGCCATGCCGCTGGTTTTCTGGGGCGTTTCGGATACTCTTACCAGCACTGAAGGAACTCTCGAAAAATTGACCTTAACATGTGCCGGGTTTGTTCTTTTTCGTATCTTCGACATCTGGAAACCGTTGGGCATTAATCGCCTCCAAACGCTACCGAAAGGTCTCGGCGTAGTAGTCGATGATCTCGGAGCTGCATTCGCCGCCGGATTATGCTTATGGATATTTGCCTAAACTTTTTCTTTGTCTTTTTTCCGTTTTAAGGCCCAAATCAAAATCGAAAATGAGTGAAGATGCACGAGAAATAGTATTGGAGGTAACCAATCGGATGGGAGTTCATGCTCGCCCGGCCGCTATGATCGTGCGAATCGCCAATAACTATACCGGTGAAATCTGGGTCGAAAAAGACGGTGAACGAGTGAACGGAAAAAGTATTATGGGAATCATGATGCTTGCCGCCGGAAAAGGAACGAAACTCATATTCCATACAGATTGTGAGAACGCAGAAGGTTTTTGCAAAGAGATGACCACACTCTTCGTGGGCAACTTTCAGGAAGAGTAGCTCCGGTCAATGCGCGGATGGCTCTAGACTATTCGGTAACATCGTATACGCCCGCCATTTTCTCATCATGAAAGGCTTTGATTCTCACGAGAATCTGGGATGGTTGTTCCATCCGGTCAACTTCTTCGCGTAAATTTTCCGCCTCGAGGGTAGTGAAGCGACGGGCAAAAAACTTCAACTCCGGGATGAGGGGCGGAGCCACACTCATTTTGTCGATACCCAAACCCATCAATAATGCCGTAAAGTGAGGATCTCCTGCCATCTCACCGCATACGGACACCTCGACACCCTTCTTTCTCCCAACTTCGGCCACATGCCCCACGGCTCGAATCACTGCAGGGTGATGGGGTTCGTAGAGATAGGCCATCTGATTGTTAATCCTATCAACAGCAAGAAGATACTGAACGAGATCGTTAGTTCCGATGCTGAAGAAATCAGCGTGCTCGGCCAAAAGATCACAAATGGTAACGGCGGCAGGAGTCTCGATCATACAACCCACGGGAATTTGCGGATCAAACGCCTCTCCTCTTTTCTCCAGTTGTGTTTTCGCCTCATCGAGAACTTCTCGGGCGCTGAGCATTTCTCCGACTCCGCTAATCATAGGGAACATTATCTTGACCTTACCGAAGGCGCTGGCCCTCAAGATCGCCCTTAATTGAGTCAGAAAGACATCCTTGTTGCGCAGGCAAAACCGAATGGCTCTGAAGCCCATGAATGAATTATCCTCCTTTACGCGAACAGAGGATCCAAGAACCTTGTCGCCACCCAAGTCAAGAGTACGGATCGTCACCGGCAGGGGAGAAGATGCTTCCACCACTGCCTTATATTCTTGAAACTGTTCCTCCTCATCGGGCATTCGATTGCGCCGAAGAAAAACGGACTCTGTTCGAAAAAGTCCTACGCCAAGGGCACCGTTTTCGTTCGCTTTCGCCACCTCCTCGGGAGAATCAGCATTGGCGAAGACGGTCAACTTCCGGCCATCGGCGGTCTCGGCGGGCAAGGAACTTTCATCGACCACGAGGTCCAAAAGCTTCTTCCGCTTAATACTCACTTTCCCGTAGCGGAAAAGAGTTTGTTCGTCCGGATTGATGACGACCGTTCCCTCGAAACCATCGACAAGTACGGTGTCCCCGTCCTGCAAGTGTACGGTCAACTCACTGAGTCCCACAACCGCGGGGATCTCACCCGCTCGGGCCATAATCACTGCATGACTGGAACGACCGCCACTATCAGTGGCGATGCCGAGAATCTTCGACCTGTCCAGCGAAGCCGTATCAGATGGCGTGAGATCTTCGGAAACAAGCACTCTGGGTTCATCCAGAAAAACAGTGCCCGAACCCGTAGCTCCGAGGAGGTTACGTAAAAGACGACGAGTGACGTCCCGAACATCGGAAGCTCGCTCACGCAGGTATTGATCTTCCAGTCCGTCAAAGAAATCAAGGTAACGAGAGCTAACCCGATGCAGACATTGCTCAATGTTATCTCCCGTTTGATGAACCTCTCCGACAATGTCGTCGATCAAGGCCTGATCCTCCAGCACGAGGACATGCGCATCGAAAATGGAGGCCTCGCGTTCCCCCAGACTTTTCCCAACGTCGGCTCGAATTGCCTGAATCTGTTCACGGGTTTCTAACAATGCTTGCTCGAAACGAGTAATCTCAGCTTTCTGAATTTCCTTGGGTACTGAGTAACAAGGCACCTCCACTTCTCCATGAAGAAAGCGGAATACACGACCGTGGGCGACGCCGGGGGAGGCAGCTATGCCGTGAAGGATGATTTCACGTCTTTGGGTATCTTCAGGCATGGAAAATAAATCTCAGGTAACTGAGAGGGAGAAATAATGCCTGAAATTGGTCGATTCCGCCACAAAAAAAGAAGCTCTTCTTTTAGGCGAAAGCGGTTTCTTCAACAAAGCATTCCTGTCCCCAAGCAGAACGGATTGCATCGATTCCATCGGCAATTTCCAAATCGTTCTCCAACAGAGCGAAACAACATGAGCCACTACCGCTCATTCCACATGTCCAACCAAATTTCTTGCTCAAATCATCGAGCAGTACGGGAAATCCCGGACATTTTTCAAAGACGGGCTTTTGCAGGTCGTTTGCCAGCAAAACATCCACGCCATCGTTTCCTTTGATCCATGCAGCCAAACGAGCGACTGCACCCACCTTGTCGGAATACCAATCGGGATTGCGAGCAAGGCGACCGTAAACCTCCGGCGTATCCATTCCCAAACTTGGAGCGAAAAGAAGCAGACGGTCTCCGCGAAACCTTTCGGCAACTCCAGCAGCCAGAGGCTTTACCAATTCTCCCCTCCCCTCCAACAAACAAGGTTCGCCGAATAAGAAGAGCGGACAATCCGCCCCCAGTTCCCCCGCCAAGTCCAAGAGGGTTTCCAATGGCAAGGGAACCGTGGCCAGTAGGTTTAGCGCGTGCAAGGTAGCCACTGCATTGGAACTCCCGCCACCCAAACCACCGCCAACCGGAATACGCTTGCTGATAGTGATGCAAACGTTCCATTCACGCCTCGCCATACTCAGCCATGCCTTCGCCGCCCTCGCTGCAAGATTCTCCTCTCCTGCCGGCAATTGCAACCCCGGACAAAGGCAATCGATCTCTCCATGCCCTAGCCTCGCCTCGATGGTGACGACGTCTCCAAAAAGCAAAGGAGCCGCAACGGAAAGAATGTCATGAAAGCCATCGGAGCGCTTGCCTGTGACGGCGAGAAATAGATTCACCTTCGCCGGTGAAAAAACGCTAATGCTTCGAATTCCTGACTTCATGAATGATTTCGTCTAGCACTCAGTTTCCATTCAGGCGAACCGAAATAAAAGTTTGCCCGATTCCCTTTTCGCGCATGATGCTCGCATTGATGCAGACGCAAAAGTCAACCGAAGTGATTCTAGCTCTGGACGTGGAGTCTAGAAGCCGAGCCGAAACGATAATTCAAGCTGCGGGAGAAAACCTAAAGTGGATCAAAATCGGTCTGCAAACCTACCTTCGTGACGGGCCAACCTTCGTGTGCGACTTGGCGAGTGAGGGCAAAAACATCTTTCTCGACCTGAAACTGCACGACATCCCGAACACAATGGCTAAAGCCATAGAAAGCCTTGCGAACCTTCCTATTTCTATGCTTACGGTCCACGCATCGGCGGGCTCGGAAGCCTTGGCCCGCTGCTCCGACACCATGCGCGAGGCACTCCCTGAAGCCACCTTGCTCGCAGTAACCGTCCTGACCTCCATGAACGCGGAAAACCTCAATAGACTGGGAGTAATGAACACCCCCGAAGATCAAGTGACCAGGCTCGCCAAGCTTGCCACCGAGGCGGGAGTCGGAGGAATAGTCTGCTCCCCCAAGGAATTAAGCTCGCTCTCCGACGCTTTGCCTTCGGGAGTGACTTTTGTTACGCCTGGTATTCGTCCAGCAGGCTCCGATCTCGGAGATCAAAAGCGCGTCATGACACCCGCCGAGGCTTCTCAAGCAGGGGCTAACTATCTAGTAATCGGTCGGCCTATTCTAGAAGCAGAAAACCCCTACGAAGTCATTGCCGGAATCCAAGAAGAACTGGCTTCAAGTCAACAGTCTCCTCTCTCATGAACGCAGCCATCCTGCTTGCCGCGGGTCGCGGTAGTCGCATGCGGAACAGCGTAACTGACAAGATTCTATACGAAGTGGGAGGATGCACGTTATTCGCCAAATCCCTGCTTGCTTTTCGTGCGGCGGCCGTAGCTGGCTTGTGGGTAGTGGCTTATCGCGATGAATCGCAGAAAGAAAGATTGGCAAACGATATAGCCAAGATGGCTCCCGATGACGTCGAAGTCATCCTAGTGGAAGGTGGAGAAGAACGACGTGACTCCGTACAAAATGCTCTTGCGAAGATTCCGCCTGAAACAAAAATCATCTTCGTACATGATTGCGCACGCCCAATGATTAAAGCGAAAAGCCTGACCAAGCTTCTTTCCGTAGCAATCGAAACCGGAGGGGCAACACTGGCTCATCCGGTGAGAGACACGCTCAAACAGACTCGGGAGGGGCAAGGTCCCCACCCCATTGCCGATCATACCGTCGACCGGAGTAAACTATGGGCAATGGAAACTCCGCAAACCTTTCAAGCCGAACTACTGCGGGAAGGTATGGCCCGAGTCGTCTCGGAAAACTTATCCGTCACAGACGAAACTTCCGCCGTGGAACTACTCGGTCATCCAGTATCCCTCGTGGATCCGGGATATCCGAATCCCAAAGTCACCACACCGTCGGACTTGTCGTATATCGAATTTCTAATTAACCAGGACAACGCATGAACCACCCTTTCCGTATCGGCCAAGGTTACGACGTTCACCGATTCGCCAAGGGACGAAAGCTAATACTTGGAGGAGTTGAGATTCCCCATGCACTGGGACTAGAAGGACACTCCGACGCCGACTGTTTGACGCACGCTCTCGCCGATGCCATTCTGGGTGCCCTCGCTCTCCCCGACATCGGGGTGCACTTCCCGCCGAGCGACCCGACTCTGGAGGGGATCGACTCCATGAAGATCCTGCTAAAGGCGAAAGAACAATGTGAGGCCAAAGGCTATCTCATCGGTAATGTGGACGCCACGATAATTGCCGAAAAACCTACGATCTCACCCTACGTTGACGCGATGAAAGAGAGATTAGCCCAAATCCTCGACGTGGAGACGAACCAAATTGGCATAAAGGCTACGACCAATGAAGGCATCGGTGGAATCGGCCGTGGCGAAGGGATCGGGGCCCATGCCGTGTGCCTGCTCGTTTCGAACTCGAGATAGCCTCGGTCTAGGCTATTTCAAAAATTTCTTCCGAAGAGAAAAATCGCTCGATTTCGACTTTCGCGGACTCAGCGCTATCCGACGCATGGGCCACGTTTCTCATCTTGTCGGTACCAAGATCTCCTCGAATCGTTCCCTCGGGAGCTTGTGTGGAGTCCGTAGGCCCCAAAAGCCCCCTCACTCCTTCCACGACGTTTTCACCTTGAAGAATCAAGGCGACTACGGGACGTGAGCTCATAAAACCGGCGATATCCGGGAAAAAAGGCAAATCCGCGACATGAGAATAGTGCTCGTTGAGAACTGCTAAATCCAGCTGAATCATCTTGCACGCAACGATTTCGTAACCGGCTTTTTCAAAACGAGCGATGACCTCCCCGACGATTTTTCCGCCGAGGCAATCAGGTTTTAGCAATATAAGTGATTTTTGCATGGAAGATCCTAGTGAAAAAATGCTCGCAATTGAGGAGGAGTGGAAAAGGGGAACGTAATCTCGAGCAAATCAGGAATCCGCGGAGTCCTCGTCGGAAGTGGCGGAGGAAACCGGAGTTGAATCCTTTTTCCCTGCCTTTCCAGTCTGCTCGAAGGTTAAACCTTCATCCTCATCGTCGGAAACGACGACATGGATAGGTTGGCTCTTCTTCAAGTTGCCCAACAGCAGCGCCTCGGCCAGATTGTCTTCGATATACTTTTCCACGGCTCTTCGCAATGGACGGGCGCCGAGCTTTTCGTCGTAACCATTCTCAATCAAAAACGTCTTGGCCTCATCGCTTACCTCAAGCTTGAGTTTACGGTCACGCAATCGGTCGGCAACCTTGGACAATTCCAATTCCACGATCTGGCTCATGCTGTCCTTGCCCAAAGGACGAAAGATCACCATCTCGGTAAGACGATTCAAGAACTCCGGCTTAAAGACCTTCTTGGTCTCATCCGTTATCTTGTCCTTGATTTGCTCGAAGTCATTTTCGGCATCGCCGACGGAAAAACCCATGGAAACATTTCGCTGAAGGATCTGGGCTCCTACGTTCGAAGTCATGATGAGAATAGTGTTCCGAAAATCAACTTTGCGACCCAGACTGTCAGTTAATCGACCATCCTCAAGAATTTGCAGGAGGATTTGAACAACATCGGGATGTGCTTTTTCGATTTCATCAAAAAGAATCACGGAATAGGGTTTACGACGAACGGTCTCGGTTAGTTGCCCACCCTCTTCGTAACCTATGTAACCCGGAGGTGAACCGATCATACGGGACACCGCGTGCTTTTCCATGTACTCCGACATGTCGATCTGAACGAGAGCGTCCTGATCTCCGAAGATTTGCTCGGCCAAAACCTTGGCCAAATGGGTTTTCCCCACACCCGTGGGACCGAGAAACATAAAGGAACCGATGGGACGTTTGGGATCCTTGATATCGGCTCTCGAACGCCGCAATGCCTTGGCGATGACCTCTGTGGCGAAATCCTGACCAATTACAAGCTTGCGAAGATCTTTTTCGAGGTTGAAGAGTTTTTTAGTCTCCTTCGTCTCCATCCGACTGAGTGGAATTCCAGTCCAGTCGGAAACGATAACGTACATCTCGTCTTCACCCACAGTTCCACGTTTTTCCTCACGAGATTTCTTCCAATCCTCGAGGACACGCTCACGCTTGGTTCGTAGCTTTTTCTCTTGGTCTCTCGATTCGGCGGCTTTCTCGAAATTCTGCTCGGATATCGCCTGCTCCTTGGCGGAGCAAACCTCCTTGATCTCATCAGAAAGTTCCTCGATTTCAGGAGGTCGCTGCAAGGATTCCATGCGCGAACGGGCACCCGCTTCATCCAACGCGTCGATCGCCTTGTCAGGCAAAAACCGACCGGTAACGTAGCGATCCGTAAGCTTGGCAGCAGTCTCCAAGGATTTGTCGGTGAAGTTTACGTTGTGGTGCTCCTCATACTTGGATCGGATGCCCTTAAGAATTAGAACAGTGTCTTCGACCGAGGGCGGCTCGACCTTGACGGATTGAAAGCGCCGTTCCAAGGCACTGTCCTTCTCGATGAATTTTCGGTATTCGGCCAAGGTCGTGGCTCCGATACACTGAAGTTCTCCACGACTCAAGGCAGGCTTGAAGATATTAGAGGCATCCATGGCGCCTTCCGCAGCGCCGGCTCCCACGATAGTATGGAGCTCATCAATGAAAATTATGATATTCTTGGCTCGACGGATTTCATCCATCACAGCCTTTATGCGTTCCTCGAACTGCCCCCGGTACTTGGTGCCGGCAACCATAAGCGCTAGATCAAGTGTAATCACCTTCTTGTCCAAAAGGTTTTCGGGGACAAGACCACCTGTTATTTGCTGAGCCAACCCCTCCGCTATGGCCGTTTTCCCTACGCCCGCCTCTCCGATGAGAACCGGGTTGTTCTTCGTGCGGCGACAAAGAATTTGGGTAACTCGCCGAATTTCAGAATGGCGACCGATAACCGGATCCAGCTCACCTTTCTTGGCCATCTCAGTCAAATCTCTGCCGAAAGCCTTGAGGGCGGGTGTTTTCACATCCTTGCCCTTTTCGTCGCCAGCACTACCAGCGAGAGAGGTTTCAAGCTCGTCTCCGGCGGCAAAGTTCGGATCGAGTTCGGCCAGAATTTCGGATCGGCAGCGCTCGACGTCTACTTCCAAAGATTTAAGGACACGAGCGGCAACGCCTTCGCCCTCACGAAGAAGGCCAAGCAAAATATGCTCGGTGCCTACATAGCTGTGGTTAAGCGATTTAGCTTCCTTACCCGCAAGGGAAAGAACTTTCTTCACTCTCGGAGTGTACGGAACATTTCCGGCGGCCTTAGCCTCGGGACCCGTTCCGAGTTAGTGGCTTCCAGTACAGTGGGCGCGATGTCCATCAGGCTTACGAAATC
>JACNJI010000185.1 GCA_014382645.1 Verrucomicrobiota bacterium
TGAACGGGCATGCGCCACGCCGAGGGCGACCCAGGCATTTGGGTGCTCAGGGTCAAGTTTAACGAGGCGGCGCAAGTGGCGTATTGCGTCATCAAGTTTGCCCTTGTCGCTCAATGCCATCCCGAGATTGAAGAGCGCGACTTCATCATCGGCGTTCACAAGCAGTGCTGCTTCGAGCAAGGAGATTCCTCGGTCAAATTCCCCGCGCGTCAGGAGGTCGACGGCTCGGTCTACGAGGGGCTGAAGCGGGGTTTCTGATGCCCATCGCAAGATGATGGTGTCCTGGGTGATTGCGATCTCCGATGCGCCGGCGCCACGGATGAACTTTTCCTCAAAATGTTCCCGGATCGCTTGGCGCAACACATCTCCCTCAAGCGCCCGCTGGTCTGCAGGCAGCTGGGAAAGGTCAAAATCGCGAATCGCGATCTGGGTTTCATGGGGTTCGTCAGTCATCGAGCGAATGTTGCTGAAAATGGAAATATTGATTGAGGTGGAGGCGATCCGCCCAGGCGCTGATCAACTCGCGATCACGTTCTGGGGAATCAGGGACTTTGCCAAGAGAGTCGCACAGATCCGCAGCTACGTCGGAGTAGCCGAGGGCGTCGAAAGGGACGGCATACCTCGGTTCGCCCAGCAGGTTTGCCCAGAACCGCGCGAACGCCGCGTTCATCGAGGTGTTCGCATCGACGAGGGGGCGCGGAAACTTCGCGCGTATGCCCGGATCGAGGGAGGCCTCATTCTGAGCAAGCTGGGCACGAGCAGATGCGTCCTGCTCATCGACGAGATCGGGGAATTCGCTCCGCATCGACCCGTCGATCCGCATACCCACTGAATACGTTCGGAGTTGGGTGATCAAGTGATCAACAAGCGAGGGTGCCAGCTCATCTGGCAGGGCGTCCATGCCAAGTTCCTCGATCGCCAGCTTCTTCTCCTCGGCGGTGGCGATGACGTCGAATCGATCTTAAGCGCGACAGGAGAACATCCGCACGATGAAGCACAGCTGATAGGCGATCAGGTAGTTCACCGACGCTCCGCCGGGTTTGTAGCGGACGAGATGAAATGGCGATGCGCCCCGGGCAATGCTCACCGTAGCGAGATTCTGCAGCGCAGGATCCTCGCGGACAACGACGCTGCGTCCGGACAGCTGTTCGGTCTTGGCAATGATCTCTTGGATTGGTTGGGATAACGGCACGATGCTTATTTTCGCTGCTCAGACTCGTCATGCGACTCCCGAGCGATATCCGACATCAGTCGCTCTAGCAGCAGAAGCGCGGAGCCACTGGGGTTCCTTGAACCCTGCTCCCACGCCTCGTCGGTGCGAGGAGAGACGGCGCATTGCTCCGCGAGCCATGCCCGAGTCTTTCCTAGCCCCTGCCGCCAACGCATGATGTCTTCAGGCGCAAATCGGTTTGGCACACAGGAGTCCTACAATGTCGTAGGTGCGGAAGCAAGCCCCATTGATGACTCTGGAACGAGTGCAATTAGGCATCAGAACGCCTCAACACGACGCGATCCGTGATCGCCGATGCCGCGCAGAGTGCCCTACGAATGGAGTGGCTAGCCTAGCCGTCATTCGCTTGCCCATCGCAGTCCTCCTCGAAACGCGAAGGGAGAGGCGGAGGGAATTGGGATTGTTTACTGCAGCACGCGGACGAACTCGCAGGGCCAGCAGGTTGAGCGCGAAAAGGACCTGCAGATTCTTTTCAAGTTGGTGTGGGAAGGCTCGCCGAGTTCTGCGGATGCAGAGGTCAACAACGGGCGTGGACCGGTAGACTTTAAGATCTCGCGGGGCGCAAGTGATTCCACTCTGGTTGAGTTCAAGCTCGCTAGCAATTCCAAGTTGGAGAGGAATCTTGAGAATCAGGTTGGAATTTATGAGAAGGCGAACAGCACCACTCCATCTTTCAAAGTGATTCTGTTTTTCACTCACTCTGAGGGTCAGAAAGTGAAACGGATCATTCAACGCATCAAGGCGCCGGATGATGCGGGGATCATTTTGATCGACGCGCGCAAGGATAACAAACCATCTGCCTCAAAGGCATGAACATGATTCAAGCCACTGAGAACACTTCCGGCACTGCGTTTCCAGGAGCTGAAACCCCAAATAGAACCTTTTCGCAATAGAACGGTATGCCCGCACCTTCCTCCAACGAAGTCCCCATCAGCCAGATTCCCGCTCTGCAACTGTTGCAGAAGTTGGGTTACACCTACTTGAGCCCCGAAGAGGTCGCTCTCGAACGTCGTGGTAAACAGCGTTTCGTGCTGCTCGAAGGCATCTTGGCAAAGCAGCTCAGGCGGCTGAACAGTTTCGAAATACGTGGGCAGCAGCACAAGTTTTCAGATGAGAGCATCGCCAAGGCCATCGACATCGTCCGAACCGCACCGTGATAGGCGCCGACCGGCGGCCTTTGCGTAAGCGCCTCGACGACGAACGAGTCATTCCAGTTATTGCCCACGTAGGCGGTCGCCGCGGCGTCGGCCCCCGGCCCGCCGTCGCGAGTCAGCATTTCGGCGCCGCACCATCCGCCGCCGGCCGCGATGCCCCGCACCCCCGCGCGCCGCCGCCCTTCGAGGTCGGTCCAGACGATGCCGAACGCCTCGCCGACGCCCGAGCCCACCAGCATCGTCGGCGTCTTTCCGGGCAGGCTCGCCACGGCCACGGCCGGCCCGAAGTCGTTGAGCCAGCCGCCGCGTCCGTCGGGGGTGTCCCAGGGCGGATTCCCCGCCGTGTAGAACGGCAGTTCATACCGAAGTTCCACCGGGTCGCGGACGAGGCCGCGGACCACGTAGTTGCCTGGGGCCACGGGCTCGCCCTCGAAGCGGAACACCGGTTGTGCATGCACCCGCACCGGCACGTGGTCGTCCAGACCGTCCCATTCGACCACATGTTCGCCGGCCGCGAACGGCGTTTCCGCGATCAGGTTCCGTACGCGGTTGCCGTTGAGGTCATCCAGAACCAATGTTACCAGGGCAGGCTTTTCGAGCTTGAAGTGAATCGGGATCGGCGGCGCGTCCTCCGCCCCAGCGGAAAACGCAGAGCACATCAAAAAGAACACTGTCGCGAGGACGATGATCTTTCCATAAGTCTGGTTCTTGATCTGTCCTATCATTTGGCTGGATCGATATCAAGGCTCCCGTAATGCAGGGCGCAAGCTATAAAATTGAACAGCCGATTTACAATCCCATCACCCATGGCACATTTACTAAAGACGGTGTGACTCTTGAGTTTCGCGCAAAAGTGATGGCGACCGCCAATATTGGCTGGATTGAGCTTGAGGCTAAAGGGAAGCCCTTGGAGATTGAAATCTCTACGCAATTGACAGACGTGGAGCTCCTGTTGCCACAGATCGGCATCACGGCATCGCGTCGCAGTTCGGGTATAGAGGAGGATACCCTCTGGCTGCGCCGACACTATGATGACCACGTTGACATCGAATCGGGCATGGCCGCCGCCGTTCGAGTTTTTGACGATAAGGGCAAGCAGATAAAACCCTGGACGCCGCGGCCACTCGTAAAACCTGAACCCAATACCCGTGAACCGCAAGTTATTAGCAAGATCAATTGGACCCAGGCATTCGAGCCGGCGAAGGCACTGGGCGCCACCCAAAAGATCACGCTTAAGCCAGGCCATCCGGTGACCTTCTTGATAGCCGTCGACAGTGTTTTCAACAACAAGGAATATCAAAAAGAGGCAGTCGCATTGGTGCGCGACACAACACCCACACGACTGGAAACCCTGCAGCAGGAGCATGCCGCCTGGTGGGCTGAGTATTGGAATAAATCCTTGGTTTCGATTCCACAGAAAGTCATTGAGAAAGATTACTACAGATCGCTCTATGTGCTGGGTAGCGCGTATCGCCTCAGCGGATTTCCTCCGGGGCTCTTTGGCCTCTGGGTTCTGACTGAAGGACCCGAATGGAATGGTGATTATCACCTGAATTACAATCATAACGCGCCGACATACGGGATGTTTTCGGCCAATAGGATCGAACAGGCTGACGTCGCGACCGAGCCGTATCTCGACTTCCTGCCACGCGCCAAGCGCTACGCTAAGGAACTGTGGGATAAAAAAGGTGTTTTTTTCCCGGTTGGCATCGGCCCTAAAGGGATTGATTGCACCTACAATCACCAGGCCATCGATGGTCGTTATGGAAATAAACGGCGAGCAAACAAGAAGGTGACGGATCATGGACAGAAAAGTAACGCGTCGGAATCGTTGACACCCGTCAATTTGCGATTTCGTTCAACATGGGATCCCGAGTACGCGAAAAAATACTATCCCTTCGTGGCCGCCGCGGCTGAATTCTGGGTGGATTATCTCAAATTTGAGCCTACTTCGGTCACAAATGTACCGTTTCCAGGATCGCTTAGAAAGCCAGGAGAATGTCGTTACGTGCTTTACGATCACTCAGTCCACGAAGGGAGCGGGCCGAACGTAAACGGCACAGCCGCCCTGGGGCTGATTCGCATGAATTTCAAGCTAGCCCTGGGTATGAGCGAATTGCTTGGTGTAGATGCGGACCTGAGGGAAAAGCGCCAACACATCCTTAATCATCTTTCTGGATATGCAACGTGGACCATACCTGAAGCGTGGAAAGCCAACAAACATATGGGCAAACATGTAGGGACCAAGGTTTTTCGTTATGCTGAGGCGGGCAAGGACTGGAACGGCAACAACACGTTGGGCATCCAGAATATGTTTCCGGCGGGGCAAATCGGACTGGAGTCAGGTCCCGAGATACTCCATCTGTCGCGAGAAATGGTGAGGGTGATGAACCGATGGCATGATTTTAACGGCTGTAACAGTTTTTATCCAGCGGCGGTTAGAGTGGGCTATGATTCATCGGAAATTCTCACCAATCTGGAACGATGGGCGGCGGGGAAGACAGCCAACGGCATGAAACATGGCAGAAACGCGCACGGCGTGGAAAGCTGTACTCCTTCGATCGTTACGATCAACATGATGCTATGCATGGGCCATCAGGACGTGTTGCGCGTCTTTCATGCCTGGCCGAATGAGTTGGACGCTGCGTTTGAGAATTTACGTGCCTTTGGCGCATTCCTCGTATCGAGTCGACTCCGCGGCGGCACGGTGAAATATGTACGCATTATCAGCGAGCGTGGCAGGAAATGTACGATCCAGAACCCCTGGCCGGGCCAACAGGTTACGGTCATACGTGGAAACGGTAAGACCGAAACTATCAAGGGCGAGCGTTTTACCATCGACACAAGGGTTGACGAAAAACTGCGATTGGTCCCTCAAAGGTAATACACCTTCTTGCCAGGGATACTGTGGCCGATAAGTATGTTTCGTATAAGGCCGGTTCCAACAGGTGTGTGCCCGTACCGGCTGAAAAGCGATTTTCTATCAATTGGGGTCGAATCCTCCTGATATGGGTGACGATGACTTTGCCGTTTTGGTATTATGTGTCCGGGCCCGTACTTTTTCTTTTCCCAGGGTTGTATAAGTTCAACATTGATGAAACAGATAAATGGAGATTTTTAAGGGATGATTCTCCTTTGATGGCAGGCCCCATATCAGGTTTCTCTGCCTCAGTCCCAGCTTCTATCCTTACTCTTAGACTCTCAATCAGTTACTTGGAGTAGGTCGGCATTCCCTTTTGCGACGAACAGGGCCGCTACGCCGATTTTCACCGACGTGAATTTGTTGCCCTTGGGCGACTCCGTCCGCAATCTCCCCGCAGAAGAAAATTTGACTCATATATTGACCCACATTTCAGGCAAAACCTGTCGAAACGGGTCGCGGGTTGTCGCAACCGACCAGTCGACTGAAACCACTGAAACCTCAGTAACAGTGGGGGATAGACTGGCATTGTCGAAATCTGACGACTTTGAGAGTTTTGTGGAGATGGCGGGAGGCGAATCCGTAGGGGTAGGGGAGGCAACCCCAGTGGACAAGCGTGATTCGGCTCATTCACCGAAGGCGTTGACTCATATATTGACCAACTTCACTGACGCGGACCGTCGCATGCTGTCGCAAATAGTCGAAAGATGGGGTGATTTCAGCGAGGAGTTGAAGAGGGCGGTTCTGGCGGTTGTTGGGTACTGCTAAAAAAAGATTATTCGGTAGCTCTTTTAAGACTTATCAAGTGTGGTTTGATCGGGATGGGAAGGTTGAAAAAGTCTTTCGTCACGAAAAAGGCAAACCAAGTGCCACCCTCGCTCCATCCCCCTGGCAATCCCAACCCTTGACCCTCGACCAAAGAGGCGCTTGGATCGGGGGATGAAAGTTTCGCTATTCGCTCCGTTTGTTGGTCTGCTCCGAATTGGGTGTGGGGAACAGGCGCAGAAGAAAGCCGTAGGGCGGTGCGAACAGTCACCGTAGATTTCGCCTTTAACACTAGATCCGCACAAATTCATGCAAAATACGTTTTGGTTTTTCTCCACTTGGGCGGTTGCCGTCCTCATCGCTCTGCTCGTCACGCCGCTTTTCGCCGAGGAGAAGGACGACAACGGAACCGTGCCCGCCGGGCATTCCGCTCACGGGGAAGCTTTCGACGAGGGACCGCGCCAACGAGCCTACCTCATGAAAGGCATGCCCAAGGTGAACTTTCCCGTGACCACCAAGAAGCCCAAGTGCCAAGCTTTCTTCAACCAAGGGCTGGGCCAGCTTCACGGTTTTTGGAACTTGGAGGCCGAGCGCTCCTTCCGTCAGGCTGCCGTCATCGACCCCACCTGCGCCATGGCCTACTGGGGCATGGCGCGGGCCAATTCGGGCAACGAGAAGCGTGCAAAGGGTTTTATCGCCGAGGCGGTTAAACGCAAGGGGTCGGCGTCGCCGAGAGAGGTCAAGCACGTGGATGCTCTCGCCAAGTACGTAAACACGCCCAAGGAGAAGAAAACCGAGCGAGCGGAAACCTACGCCAAGGCCCTTGAAGAGATTCTTTACGAGTTTCCCGACGACGTGGAGACCCGTGCCCTCCTGGCCCTCCAGTTCTGGGTCAACTCACGCAATGGTGTGAAGATTCAAAGCCATGAAGCCGTGGACGCCCTTCTCCAACGGGTCTTACAAGTCAACCCCATGCATCCCGCCCATCACTATCGCATTCACCTTTGGGACTACAAGCGAGCCGCCCGAGCGATAGATTCCGCCGCCGTTTGCGGGCAAACCGCGCCCGGCATCGCTCACATGTGGCACATGTCCGGACATATCTACTCCAAGCTTAAGCGCTTCCATGACGCCGCCCGGAGCCAAGAAGCCTCCGCGCGCATCGACCACGCCTACATGATGAGGGACCGTGTCATGCCCGACCAAATCCACAACTTCGCTCATAACAACGAGTGGCTCTGCCGCAACCTCGCCACCATCGGCCGGGCTGGCGAGGCCGTGTCCCTTGCCCGCAACATGATTTCTCTCCCCCGGCACCCCAAATACAACACCCTCGCCAAGCAAGGCGGAAGCGCTTCCCACGGTCACCGCAGGCTTCTCTCCGCGCTCGAGCAATTCGAGCTGTGGAAAGAACTCGCCGTCCTCTGCGAGTCGGGCGAACTTGAGGCATTGGAAGACCCAAACGAAAGCCGCCGCCGACTTCATCTTCTCGGCGTCGCTCACTTCAAGAACGGCCACCTCAAGAAAGGTGAGGAAGTCATCGCCCGCATACGCCCCATGCTCGAAAGCAAGCTTCCGCCGGAACCCAAGAAAACCGACGACGCCTCGAAGAAGAACCCCGAAGCTTCAAAGGCAAAGCCCGACGATGAAAACGCCACGGCCGCTACCTCGAAGAAACCGGACGCTTCGAACGAAAAGAAGAAAAAGTCCGACCCCAAGGAAGTGGCCGCCGCCAAGAAGAAGGCCGAGGAAGGCAAGAAGAAGGAGGCCAAGGAGAAGGAGGCCAAGGAAAAGAAGCGTATCACCTACGCCAAGAATGCCCTCGCCGAACTCAAGGTTCACCAACTGCTCGCCCAAGGGAAAAAGGAAGAAGCCAAGAAAGCCGTCGCCGCCGCCAAAAGCATGAACATGGTCCGCCGGGCCCAAGCCTATCTTGCCGTCGGCCAAAGGGAGGAAGCCGCTAAAATAGCAGCCGGTCTAGTGGCCAAACCTCCGCAATCGGCTCTTCCCGCCGCCCAAGCCGCTTACCTTCTCAACTCCTCCGGCAAAACGAAGGAGGCCGACAAGGCCTTTGGCCAACTCCGAGAACTCGGCCAAGCCGTCGACCTCTCCGCCCCCGTCTTCGCTCGCCTCGCTCCCATCGCCGAACGCCTGGGTCTGCCCGAGGACTGGCGCCCCAAGCTTAAGCCGAACCCCGACGATCCGGCCGAACACCCCTTTCCCGCCCTCGACGCCCTCGGACCCTTCCGTTGGAAACCCGCTCCGGCCTCTCCATGGAAACTTCCCGATTCCGCCGGCAAGCACCTGTCGCTCGCCGACTATCGAGGCCGCCCCGTCGTCGTGGTATTCTACCTCGGTTTCGGTTGTCTCCATTGCGTCGAGCAACTCCAGGCCCTCGCGCCCAAGGTGGACGCCTTTCGCCAAGCGGGCCTCGAAATCGTCGCGGTCAGCACCGAGTCTCAACCCACACTCGCCAAAGCCCTCGCCTCCTACGAAGAGGAAGGCGACTCTATTCCCTTCTCCCTAGTGGCCGACCCCGAACTCACCACCTTCCGGGCCTACCGGGCCTACGACGATTTCGAAAAAGTTCCTCTCCACGGTACCTTCCTCGTCGATGCCTTGGGCGAGGTCCGCTGGCAGGACGTCAGTCACGAACCCTTCACCGAAATCGACTTCCTTCTTAAGGAGGCAAAGAGACTCCTCGCCAACGACTCCGCCAAGACCGAGCTCGGGTCCAAGTGAATGGAACAGGTTTGACGACCTTGAGAGTTTGGTGGATGTGGCGGGAATCGAACCTGCAGGGGTAGGGGAGTCAACCCCAGTAAACAAGCGGGACGAGGAGCTTTCGCCAGAGGCGTTGACTCATATATTGACCAACCTTGCCGTGGCAGGAAAGGGGTCATTTCGTAATGTTTAAGGTTGCCTTTGCTTTCAGTATGTGGATGTTCCTTTGTTTATGGCGCGAAGTTTACGAATT
>JACNJI010000123.1 GCA_014382645.1 Verrucomicrobiota bacterium
AACGCTGAAACTGGGCATTACCCCGGCAGCCCGAGATTGAGGGACGCTATTCCTTTTCCAGTGGCCAAACAAAACTACCTTTACCACTTTTCTTCGGAACAAGCTCTTGTCCATCGTTGATTATATAGCGAATGTTTTCCAAGGAAGAGGAGTAGCAGCGGAAAGAACCATTGATGCTGAAGCTTTCTTCCCATCCGGCCTTAAGGGACTGTCGGTCATAATATTTTTTTTGAGACGGCTTGGCCCCATCGTCTGAGAGAATCAGTCTTTCGATTGGACCGTAGGCGGCAAGCCGAAGCGTAATTTTTTTAACAGATGCACCGCCGTCCGAATCTGCCGCTGTCGTCCCTCTCTCAGTAATAGCTGAATTATTGGGAGGAGAGCTTGGAGCATCCGGCTTGCTTAAGACATAAACCAAGGCTACAATTATACCTACGAGGATCAATGCCCCGGAAGTAATTACGATGACAGGCTTGAGAACACCTTGAGTACCGGTTTGTCTAGAGTTAGAAAGAGGCGACCCGCGACGAGGTTCTGTTGCCGCCGATTGAGTCGTGGAACCAGAGGCTCCCTCGGTTTCCCCGCCTTCACTGCTAGAGGTAATGGAACCCAGTGACTTCTTGGCAGTCTTGCCCGAGCGACTGGGCAACAAGACATCAAGCTCTGCGAGGACCGCCTCAGGATCTAGCCCAAGAAAGCGAGCATAATTCTTGAGGAAACCGCTCAAATAAACCGGTGGCAAATCTACATCAAAGGCGTCTTTTTCAAAAGAGGCAAGAAAGTGGCCTCTAATCTTAGTAGCTTCTTCCGCTTCGCGTATAGAAATGCCTTTTCTATTACGAGCTTCTTCCAGCTTTTGTCCGATGGATGCCATAATTAAGTTAACTTAAGGCACAACAGGTGGCGGGATTCAATCAGCAACCGTCTTTCCTCAAGATTTTTTTTCATGGACTTACTTTAACCAGTTGACGTGTCACAAGTCCAAGAGAATTTCTCTACCTTGTGAACCATTGTCAGGCCCGACCATTCCTCGGTCTTCCAACTCATCCATTATGCGAGCAGCTCGATTGTAGCCTATGCTCAGTTTCCTTTGCAAGTTGGAGGTCGAGGCTCGTTTGGTGGTGCGAATTATTTCAATGGCTCTCTTGACCATAGGATCTTCGTCGCTATCTCCATCTTCTCCAAGAATTTCTTCTTGTCCGGCCGCCTCTACTTGAGCACGTACTTCTTCAATGATTTCCGGCGGGCCGTTTCGTTTTAAGTATTCTACGATGCCGTTGATTTCATCATCGCTGACGAATGCTCCTTGGGCCCGTATAAATACCGGACAGCCAGGTGGAATGAAAAGCATGTCACCTCGCCCGATTAATGTTTCCGCCCCCTTGGAGTCGAGTATGGTTTGGCTGTCTCGATAGGATGCTACACGAAAAGAGATACGGCTGGGGAGATTAGCCTTGATAACGCCGGTGATGACGTTGACGGATGGTCGCTGGGTGGCGATTATTAGGTGTATGCCTGCCGCCCTGGCCAACTGGGCCAAGCGAGCAATCCCGGTTTCGACATCGGCTTGTGCCACCATCATAAGGTCGGCGAGTTCGTCAATAAAGCAGACGATGTAGGGAAGTTTGTTTTCCGGGATTTCCAAAACACTGTCGTCCCGAGGAACCTCAATGCTTGACAATGCAGCTCGCTCCTCGGGGGTCATTTCGGCTTCCAGTGCGATCGCCTTTTCTTTTTCTTTCTTGTCCTTTAAAATTTTAGCGTTGAAGCCTGCGATATTTCGAGCACCCACTTTTGAGAAAATTTGGTAGCGGCGTTCCATTTCGATGAGTAACCACTTAAGTGCGCCCGGAACCTTTTTGGGTTCGGTAACGACGGGGATGAGCATGTGAGGAAGATCGTTGTAGACTTTCATCTCAACGATCTTTGGATCCACCATGATAAAGCGGACGTCCTCGGGACTCGAATGGTAACATAGGGATGCAATAATTGTGTTGATGCAAACTGTCTTGCCCGAACCAGTGGTTCCCGCAACCAGCAGGTGAGGCATTTTTGTGAGGTCTGCTACGAGTGGAATACCGCTGGCATCTTTGCCTAAAACAATTGGAATCTCGGCGTTTGCATCTGCCCAAGCCTTTGATTCCAAAATTTCTTTAAGGCAGACGGCAGCGGGCTTGTCGTTGGGCACCTCGATGCCTACGCATCCTTTTCCGGGAACGGGAGCAATGATCCTCACGCTTTCGGCTTTTAGGGCCATTGCGAGGTCTTTTTCAAGGTTTGCAATTTTTGCTACTTTTATGCCTGCTGCAGGATGAATGTCGTATCTCGTTATGACGGGTCCTGTGTGAACTTCGCCAAGTTCAACCTCGATCTTGAATTGGGCCAGAGTGTCCCTTAGACGGACAGCCTTGATCATATGATCTTCGTCGGCCGAGTCCTCTTCTTCGGGTGGATCCATGAGAAGATCAAGAGTGGGGAAGTGATAGTCGCCTTTTCGTTCGGGGAACAGGTTTGCAGCTTTTTCGGTTTTGGCTGCTCTTACTATCCTAAAGCCATCTACGCTCTTGTCCTCGGCTGCCTCTAATACCTCCCCCGGCACAGGCTTCAACGCTTTTTTGAGTTCAGGTACGGGGGGGGCATTTTCCTCCTCCGCAGAGAGGTCTTGCTCTTCAGGAAGTGATTTTTTCTTTATTTTTGGTGTCGAGGGTGTTGCCTCGACGGCATCTGATTCCGAGCCAACTTTTCCGAAGAGGATGTCGTCCTCTTCTTTTTTTCGGCTAAAAATGGAGTTTTTCTTTTGAGCAACCGTCGCGTCTGGTTCACCGACCGACTGAGTTTTCTCTTTCTTTTGCTTCGGGCTCGGGGCTTCTTCTGAACCACTGAGGTTTTTGGCTCCCACGGACAAGCGCTCCCGCAAGCCTCTTGTCCATCCTTGTAGACCGACGAACGCCAAGTTTGGCTTGACGGACCAATGAAGAAGCAAACAGCCGCCAAGAGTTATGCTCATCAGAAGCCCCGTACCCAACCCCCCTAGCCATTGGCCTAGAAAGCCGCCCGAACGAACCTCTGGCGGCGCGTGTAGCGGAACACCTGAATATAAAACCCCACCCAAGGAACCGCCGGCGCCGCGGCGGGAGAGATCTTTATCGAGAAGAGGTTCCCCCCCTTCGGCCCTGAATCCCGCGGCTCCCCCGGTGGCTAAAGTCGCGATTGATATGATGACCCAACCCATGGTGGTCAGTTTTCGGATGCTCATGTACTTTGTGCTTTCGGCAAAGGTAAGAAACGAGGCACAGCCAAAAGCCCAAGGCAAAAGCCATGCTCCCAATCCCAAGCTGGCCAACATCTGATCCGATAAAAATTCTCCAACTCCTCCCAGTAAATGGGGCTCCCCTACACTTGGGTCTGCATGTCCTTGTCCGTCGTAATCAAGCAGGCTCACCAAACAGACAAGAGCAGCCACAGCAAGACCTGCCGCCAGCCATGGTCGTCGCACAGGCGTAATTTTTCCGACAGAGGCTTTTGGAGCCCCCGAACCTATTCCTTTTTTTATCACTAGATTTCCCTTACTTTTTAACGATGACTAGGCATAAGAGGATTTCGTTGCCTTGCAACGCAATCTTTGAAGATACTTTTACCAATGTCGGTTGTTAAGTTCACACCTATTTCCGTAGTTCGTATTTGGGGAGGTCGCAGTCTTGAGAAAGTATTTGGCCGTGATTTACCCGAGGGTAAAAGAATAGGCGAAACTTGGGAAATTGTGGACAGACCCGAGAGCCAATCGATCGTGGCGGAAGGACCTTTGAAGGATCGCACGCTCCGCGAATTGATCGAAGGTAATTCGGATTGGCTTCTTGGTCCGAGTTGGCCTTCCGCAAAACCGTTTCCGATTCTGGTTAAATGGTTGGACTGCGCAGAACGCCTAAGTCTCCAGGTTCACCCTCCTTCAGCCATCGCGCATGAACTCGGCGGTGAACCAAAAACGGAAAACTGGTATGTGGCGAAAGCCGACTCCGGAGCAGGGTTGATCGCCGGATTGAAATCCGGGGTTTCAAAAGAGTCTTTTGGGGAGGCGCTGAATGAAGGGCGTCTCGCTGATTTATGTCACCGAGTTCCATCGTTTGCCGGAGACTCCCTTCTTGTGGAAAGTGGCCGCATTCACGCTATCGATGGAGGTAATTTGATTTTGGAGGTACAGCAAAATTCAGATACCACTTACCGAGTATACGATTGGGAACGCGTGGGGTTGGATGGTGAACCCAGAGAACTGCATCTCGAGGAGTCTATGCGATGCATTAACTTTGCCGATTTTGAGCCTGAGCCATTTCGCTCCGATCCTGAAGCCGCGGAACAGGTTATCGCTGCATGCGACCACTTCCGCATCTGTAAATTCGAGCTTGCGGATGGGCAGAAGAAAAAACTTTCTTCTGCTGGTGGGGATGTCGTCTTGGTGCATATTGTGAGCGGATCTCTTCACGGCGAGGGATGTTTTTTGAAAGCAGGGGATACCGGACTTGTACCTTTTGCGGAGGATTTTTTCGGTCAAGCTTCGGAAAAGACGACATTTCTGGTGACGGATCGTTTTATTTGCTAAGTTGGGGGCAAACTTCTCTGCTTTCCCGTTGACCGGCGGCGAAGGGCAAGGTTTTTTATACCTTTTAACTCATTGCAACCTTTGATGGAACAAGAGAACAAAACCGAAAAAGAAACAGTATCACAATCTTCGGAAGAGATATCGGATGAAGCTAACGCTACCGATGCGGTGGACGAATCTCCGGAAGAGGATTCCCCTCAAGGCGATGCGTCGGGCAGGATGCAAGGTAAACTGGAAGAAGCCTATGGCAAGCGTGACGAGCTACAAAACAAGTACCTTCGCGCGGCAGCTGAGTTGGACAACTTGCGAAAGCGCTCAGTTCGAGACCGTGAGGAAATCGCCTCGCGCACTCGAGCAAACATAATTGGGGACCTTCTTCCCGCCGTTGATGCTTTTCGCCTAGGCCTTCAGGACGCTCAGAATCGCGAGGAGGCCAAAAGTGTTGTGGAGGGTTTTGCCATGGTCATGACTCAAATGGAATCAATACTTGGAGAGCATGGACTCTCTTTGATCGATGCAACGGGCCAGCCATTTGACACAAGCCTACACGAAGCCGTTAGTCACGAAGCGAGCGAAGATATAGAGGAAGGACAAGTAATCTATACTGTTCGCACGGGATATAAGTTGGGCGACCGCTTGCTTCGACCAGCGGCGGTGGTGATTTCCAAAGGCTCAATTGGAGAAGAAGAACAATCCGAAGACTGAAATAGCGAGCCCCCTCTTTTAATCACAAGGCAATGGCATCAGAAGACTTTTATGAATTACTCGGTGTGCCTCGAGGTGCATCCCCGGAAGAACTAAAGAAAGCTTACCGAAAGCTTGCTGTAAAATATCATCCGGACAAAAACCTCGGCGATAAAGAAGCAGAGGAGCAATTCAAAAAGGTCTCGGAGGCATACGAAATCCTCAAGGATCCGGAAAAGCGGCGCAGGTATGACCAATTTGGGCCAGACGCATTTCGGGCAGGAGGGGGAGGAGCCGCGGTTGATCCGTTTGACCTTTTCCGCGATGTTTTTGGCGGCGGCGGCGGCGGCGGCGGCGGCGGCGGCGGATTTGGCGGTATTTTCGGGGAGTTCTTCGGTGGTTCAAGTTCGCAGGGTCAGGAGGCGGGAGGAGCCCGTGGCTCGGACTTGCGTGTCTCTGTGGAAATTTCATTGAAACAAGCTGCCGAAGGTGTTGATCGAGAGATCAAGTACAGGCGTTATGGAACCTGTGGTCCGTGCGACGGATCAGGCGCTGCCTCAGGTTCTGGTAAAGTGATGTGTCCAACTTGCGGAGGCATTGGACAGGTTGCCTCCAACCAAGGCTTCATCAGCATTCGGCGGACTTGTCCAAAATGCAGCGGATCGGGAGTGACGATTGAAAACCCCTGTGGAACCTGTGGGGGCGAGGGGCGCGTACGGGAACCCGCGACCGTCAAGGTTAGCATACCTAAAGGCGTGGATGACGGTACGCGATTGTGCTCTCGCGGTAGAGGCGATGCGGGTCTGATGAGCGGTCCGGCGGCGGATCTTTATGTTTTCGTGCAAGTTAAGGATCACGAGCTTTTCGAGCGGGACGGAGATGACCTTTTTCATGAACTCACCCTCCCCTTTACTTTGGCGACTCTAGGGGGTTCCATGGATGTACCCACGCTGAACGGCAAGGTCTCCTTGAAAATACCTGCGGGTACTCAATCGGGCCGCACTTTTCGTTTGCGCGATAAGGGAATGCCCAACCTCCGAAGTTCCGGTCGGATTGGAGATCTCTATGCGCGCATAACTATTCATGTCCCTAAAAAACTTACAAAAAAGCAGCGCGAATTGTTAGTCGATTTCGCTAAATCATGCGGCGACAAGGACGCGGATGTAGACGAGGGAATCATAGACAAGGCCAAGCGTTTCTTCGAAGGCGAGGATAGAAGGTGACGACCTTAGATGATCTTCTGGTCGGAGTTTCTTCGCTTAAGGAATCCGTGGAATTTCGTCAAAAAGTTAACTTGCAGAACGAGACTTTTGTCCTCACCAACGGATGCTTCGACCTACTTCATGCCGGACACATCTATTGCTTGGAGCAATCTGCGGCATTGGGAAACCATCTTTGGGTCGCCCTCAATTCAGACTTAAGTGTCCGAGTTCTCAAGGGCTCTTCTCGTCCCGTGCAAGGAGAACGCGAACGCGCCTATGCTCTTCTTTCTCTAAAAAGCGTATCAGGAGTATTTCTTTTTGACGGAAAGAGAATAAGCTCTGAAATCAAAGCTCTATCACCCGATGCCTATGCTAAATCTGGCGATTACTGTCTGCAGACGATGGACCAAAGTGAACGCGAATCCTTAGAGCAAGTGGGTTCCGAAATTCACTTTCTGCCATTTCTTGAAGGCTGCGGAACTACCGGACTTTTGCAGAAAATTAAAGGCTTGCCCGAAATCTAAAACTTGCCCGCAATGTCAAACATGAGGGTCGTCATATTAGGATCAGGTTCTGGAACAAATGCGGAGGCCATCCTATGTGCGGCGTCGGCAGGTCAGCTCGCCCCCGCTCAGGTCGTTGCCGTATATAGCGATGTTCAACATGCGGGTATTCTAGAAAAAGCCGCTCATTACGAGGTCAAGAACAGCCATTTGTCAGCTCCTTCCCGACGGGCTAGTCTTCACGGGGAGTCCGAAAACCTTTGGATTGAAACGATCAAAAAGGATGCTCCCGACCTCATCGTTCTTGCCGGATTCATGCGCATTTTAAAAGGGCCATTTCTTCAAGCATTCTCGGATAAGATAATTAATATCCACCCGAGCTTGTTGCCCGGTTTTCCCGGACTTGAAGCTATTCGACAAGCCTTTGTTCGTGGCGTGAAAATAACGGGTTGTACTATTCATTGGGTGAATGAAGTGGTGGATGGCGGCGAAATTATTGCACAGGCTCCCGTGCGAGTTATGCCTGGCGATACTTACGAACTGCTGGAGCAAAAGATACATGGAGCGGAACATGTGGTCTTGCCCTCGGTAATTCGAGATCTTGCCATTGGCGCTACCCCCTTTCCCGGGGAATGATCAAGGCGACTCTCCCGTTGTCCACGGAGCTCATCCCTCCGCTGGAAGACCTCTTATGGGAATTGGCTCCCAGTAACTGGTGTTTGCAGATAAATAGACTTTCGGACGAGGGAACGCTTGAGGGTTTTTTCGACAACCGAGAGCTGGCTCTTGCTGAGTGGACTAGCCTGTCCCAAAGGTTTCCCGCATTTGTCGAATCCCTCTCGCTCGAGCTTTCAACTGTCGAGGATCGTGACTGGAAAGAAGCTTACAAAGAACATTTCCATCCTTGGAGCATCGGTCCCTTGCATCTTGTGCCTGAGTGGGAGCGTGCAACCTATGTCTTGCCGGAGGGGGAACAGGCACTGTACGTCGATCCCGGAATGGCTTTTGGCACGGGACTTCACGAAACTACTCGCCTGTGCTTAGGTGCGATCATTGAGTTTTTCGAAGAGACCGATCCCGGGAGGCTTAGTTGTATCGACGTAGGTTGCGGTTCAGGAATACTCGCTTTATCCGCCAAGTTACTTGGGGCGGGAAATGTGAAAGGTGTTGATATCGATCCCGATGCCGTCCGAATTTCCATCGAAAACGCTACGGCAAATGGGATGGGTGGCGATGTCAGTTTTACCACGAACGATATAGCAGGAGGACTTTTTTCGGAAAGTGCCGATCTTGTACTGGCAAACATACAGGCAGATGTACTTTGTGCGAATGCTGAACTGTTGCTATGTGCCGTTCGCTCGCAAGGACTCCTTGCCCTGTCTGGAATCTTGTCTGTTGAAGCTAAAAAGACAGCCGAAACCTTTCAAGATACCATCAATCGCTTAGGCTCAAGCTTCATCCTGCGAAGAAAAGACGAAGGAGAGTGGTCGCAGCTTACCTTAATCCGGAAATAAGAATTCGGAAAAGATTTTTTCCTTATTGAGTTCACCCCTCCATCAATCTTTTTGACTACTTAGGAATAAGCTCGAAACCCGTAAGTAGATCTTTGACCAACCATCCCGCCTCGTCGAGCTTTTCCCGAAGTTTATCGGCTTCGGCCCAGTTTTTTGTCAATCTCGCCTGAAGTCTTTTTTCCGCCAACTCCTTAATTTCCGCAGGAGGATCTTTTGGAGCATCGGATTTTGGCAGACAAATTCCGAATGCATTTAGAACAAACCAAAATGACCTCCGCAGAACATCTTTTTCATCGTTCGCCAACCCTTCGGGGTCGATATTGTTTACTGCGGAAAAAAGGGCTCCGAGAGCCTTTGGTGTATTCAGATCGTCCAACAAGGCTTCCCAGGCAGCGCGGAGGGGGCCCAGTTCGGATGAGCCTCTGGCTAATGACTCCTCATAGGAAGGCGGACCGCCCCCGCCAAGAAGGTTGTGGGCTTTAAGGAGTTTTCCAAGTGCCGAACGAGCTGCCTCCAGTGATGAA
>JACNJI010000232.1 GCA_014382645.1 Verrucomicrobiota bacterium
GATCCCGTGAATTTGCCAAGTAAAGGTCTGGCATCTCCTCTTCTGGAATAGGCGTCTATGGCTTTCGGCTGATCGGCGATGCGAGCGTTGGTCGCCTTTTCCGCCTCTTTGTACTTTTTTTCGAGTGCCTGCAATTCGGCGGAAGGAACCGGGTGCTCGGCTAGGGCGAGACTCGAAAACACCATGATGAAAAGGGCGAGAACCAACAAAGGTATACTTTTCACAACTCGTCCTTGAATTTTGGCCCGACGACTGAACCGTTGACGTCCCACTCTTCGATCAATCCGAAGGAAATTCCATCCTTCATGAGGGTGCGAGACTTCATTTTACCGTTTGGGTGCTTCTCGATTGCGGCTCCGGTGAAGGGCTTCTCTGCGTCGATCTTGTACCACAGTTGGTCTTTCCTTAGCTCCATTTCGGTTTCCTGATCCGCCACGGGTTGCTCATTAGGGTCGGTAACGGCGGGGCTGGGTGTTTCGATGTTTTCCAAGCCGCACTGGCTAGGAAGAAAGAAAATGAAGGTAATGACCGCTATGGCTGCGACAATCCACCAAACGAAAGGCGGGAGTGAGGAACGCGCTGCGGGGAAGTCGCCCGTGGGTTCGGGTGGGGCAGGAAACTTGTCGTCGGCCATGATTCGTGTGGTTATTAGTTGGTGAGAGCGAACATCAATACGTTGGCACCGATTCGGGTATAAAAAGCATGAGCGAAATTGCTGATTTCCTCGCCCGAATAATATTTGAATATTCGCCACTTCCCAGTCGGTTCCTGAACCCACAAAGGTCTTTGCCCCGGCTCGGAATAAAGAATGTCTTTTAGGCCGTCCTCCCGCTTTACTTCATAGGTACCACCTTTGAAGGAAGCCAGTTTTAGCTTTTCGTTGAAACCCTCGGAAGATTCACGGATACGAAAGGAAATGGGAGGAATCCACGCCCCGAATTCATCCTTCCCCCACCCCATCGCGCAAATGGGAGAGGCCAGAACCGCGATACGCTCCTTGATCCGCAAACCGACGAAGGAATAAGTTCCCTGCGGCCATTTCTCCCGTTCGACAAAGCTTAAGACGGTTTCGGGCAACTTTTTCTGGTTGGCTTGAATCTTGAGGTCCTTGTTGTCGGGAAGACCCTTGTAGAAACTGCGGAAGAGCTCGTGATCCCTTTGTAGCGGAACGAAAACCTTTTCAGGAAAGATATTGGCAAAGAGTTCCTTGACCTCGGGTCGTTCTTCCCAAGCTGCGTAACTGTGACCAAGATCACTGCCGAGAAAGGAGGCTTTGATTCCCGCATCGAGGTAGAGAAAACCGCCTCTCTCCAAGTACTCGCGAAGGGCTTGCTTTTCGCCGTCGGAAAACTCGAGATTGGGCTGTTCATCACAGTTGATATAGAGGATGGGATTTTGCAAAAGTTGCTCGTCTTCGAGGGATTGTATGAAGAGAGGGTCCGTATCGAATTTGGCTGTGGTTTCCTCGTTCATGTGCCTGAGCAAGCTAGGCAACGCATCAGGGTAGCGACGCAAGACGTTATCGCTACGAAGGAGTTGAACGATGCGAATGGCATCGCGAGCAGGCGGAGCGGCTTGTAGGTCGGGCAATCCGAAGGATGCCGCAAGCGCTATAAACAGGTAAACGGCGAGTCTCATTGGGTTATTCCTCTGCTCTTCAGTTCGGCCAAGGCAAGCGGTGTGATCGGATCGGTCGGGTGTTCGCTCACGAATTTGCGGATCGTTTTCACTCCCTGAACAGGGTCACCGAGTAAACCATCCAAGGCAGCGCGCTTGATGACGTACTCCTCGTCGAGCAGGGAGTTGGACATTATTTTCAGCCAACCCGGGGTTCGACGCGAGGCAAGGGCGCGAATGGTTTGGGCTCGCACGTCGTTGTCTTCATCGATCAGAAGATCGAAAGCCACTTCTTCCGCCGCATCCTGACGAGCGGTGTAGAGAGAACTGGCCGCAAAGGTTCTCACATCCACGAAATCGCTGGCAACGAGCTGCTCCATAGTCTTGAGGTCGAAGTTTCGAGATCGTGCGCTCAAGTTAGCGACGACGGCTCGACGGACAGTCTTGTCGCGGTCTGCAAGGGCGGGCAACCAGACATCGGGTCGCCCCCACCCATTGTCGAAGGTCAGTAGGCGTTGCCAAGCAATCGTGCGGATTTGGGAACTGGTGTGTTCGGTCAACTCACTGTAGATTTCGATGGCTTCATCGCCAAAGGCAGAAACGGCATATAGAATAGTCATGACCTGCGTTGAGGCGCCGGCCACGCCGAGTAGGTAGTCGCCCACTGCTTGAATGACTTTGGGATCAACTTTTTCTCCGAGACGAGCAAGTTCTACGGCGGCCATCGACAAGACTGCGGGTTCCTCGTCCATCGTCATCTTGCGAAGAATCGCTCGATAACCGGGGTGCCTGCGATTGGAGTCTCGGGCCACGGATACGACTTTTTTGCGGACGCCTACGTCCGGATGACGCGAAAGTTTCTCAACGCGACGAACCACCGTCTCGGAAGGCGTGGAACTCGGCACACGATTCAAAGCAGTGAGAAGAACCCCGAGATCGGAGTCGGACAACAAACGATCGAGAACTTGAGCCGACAAAGGAAGTCTCAGCGCATAATGATATTTAAGTATGTTCTGCCTAACGATGGCATCGGGATCGAAAAAAGCCTTTCTTGCGATCTCCATCAAATCCGCCCTCAAGGTAGCCGGAGCAGCTCGAGCCACGCGACGACCATTAATTTCTACGATCTCAAAGGAAGACCTGAAGAGTCCGATGGAAAGCCTGGGAATCAGGGCCGAAACTTCGCGTCGGACTTCAACGTCGGGATCACCCAGCTTGGACAGAATTTTTTCGACGAGAGGCTTTTCGTAGATGTAAAAACCGTTCAGATAAAGCTCGGCCAACGAGACGATGGCAGCTCTCCTCACGCGAGCAATCCTGTCGTCCAGAGCAAAGGTCAGGTACGCTGCGGAAGCCGGACTGGGATACTTGCCTAATAGTCTGGCAGCTCCGGAACGAACATTTTCCTCGACATGCCGCAAGTCGAGTCCAGCTTGATTAATGGTTTCCTGCGTGGAAGATCGAACCGGCTTGGGTGTCACGCTGGCGTTCGCCTCGGCAACTACGGAAACATTCTCATCCGAGAGGGGAACGACGCTTAGGTTTGGTGAAACCCGAACAGGCGCCTGCCAAGCCATCGCTTGACCGAGAGGAAGCAATGCTGCAAAAACAAACCCTTTTATTAGCCATTCGCTCATTGTAGTCCCGCCTGTCTGCGGAATACCCATTCTAGACCTGCGGTAAGAAAGAGAACAAGGAAGAAAACCCAGTTATCGGCGAGACTGACTCGTTCCACCCGCAAGGGAAGGTCCTTGGCCATTTTGGGTTCCCAACCGGAATCAAGTTCATCGATTTTCAAGTAATCGCCTCCCGTCAATTTCGCTAGCATGCGAAGGTCGCGTTCGTTGTAGGATACGTCTATGCTTTCCTCCCCCGTTTCAGCCACTCGCAAAAAGTTCTCTCTTTCCAAGGCTTCTCCGTCTGGAAACGAGAGAGAGTAAGTCACCTTGTACTCCCCTGGCGACCCGGGCAGAAAGGAGCTCGCGTATCGACCTGCCACGGCACCTTCGGGATACAAGTGGAGGGTGCGCTCGTAACCGTCAGGGCCTTCCACCTTGGCCTCGACCAAGGCGTCGTGGGAAGGCTCGAAGTCCGACCCCAATGTTTCGACCGCAAGGTTGACGGACTTCCCTCTTTCCCGCGGGCGGTTTTCGTCTTCGATCCGCAATCTGTCCTCGCCGCCGGAACCAAGCCATTCCGCAAGGGCAGTCCAGAACTTCCGAAACTCCTTGCCGTCCCTCTCGTCACGCAGAGGTCTTCGCCAGTCGTGAGGCGAACCCCAGTACCCTACCCGCCCCGCACCATACGCTTGCAGGACGAGCACAGCCTTCCCATTGGCTCTTGAAATAACAACGCCCCGGGCGGCTGGATTCTTCTCGGTCACGAAAAAGCCGGGAAGGCGACCTGGCAGAAACGGTTTCATCTTCCCAGCCTCGTCCTCGGGAGCAAAAATCGGTTCCTCCAAGGCAACGAGGGAGCGGTCCTCTTTGCCGAGGAATTCCTCCACTTCGCGAACCGGTGCGACGCCCCCAAGCTTTTCGCGAGCCAATTTCGCAGGTCCGAACAACAAGAGTCCCCCACCCCGCCTGTGGACAAATCGCTTCAAGCCTTCCACCACAGTGTCATTCAAATCGCTGAAAACGGAGGCGTCCAGAATGACGGTGTCGAAGTCCATCCAGAACTCGGGATCTTCGGGCAGTTCGGGTTTAAGGTTTTCCCCAAAGGCATGAAAAGTTTTCTCGCTCATTCGAATAAGGGCTCGAAAGTCGAAACGCTCGTCGGACGCCAAAGTTCTCTTGAGGAAAGGATAAAGCGGATGGACCCTATTTGAAAAGTATAAGGTGGTCACGACCTCGGGTGGCTGCACGAGTACCAGAAGCGAATCCGAATCATTCGAAGGGTCGCGATCGCCCAATGGCGGTTCCACCGTTAATCGATATCGAGCAGGGCCTGCCGCCTCGGGAATCAATGGGGCGAAGTCCAAACGTTTTTCCTCACCGGGATCTAGACTGACCGTGGTTTCCAAAAGTTGCTTTTCACCTTCCAGTAGGCGTACTTGAGTTGTTGTTTTCTTGCCGAAATCATTACGAACCAAAGCACTCAGCTTCAGCTCCTCCTTCGCGATGGCTCGGGGAAGGCGGTCGGCAAAACTAACGGAGACGTCGCCCGCGGCACGAGCTTCACCGACTCCAACGACGTTTACGGGAATTCCACGAGTTCGAAAATCCTTGGCCACCTCCAGAGACGAGCTGCCTTGGTTGTTGCGACCATCGGAAAACACAATGACAGCCGCCGGAGCCTCGGTGGCGTTGGCTTTGGCAAGAGTTTCGCGGAGGGCTTCGCCTAGGGCAGTCTTATTACCTGCCTCGGGACGTTTCCAAGCCGAGGGACGGAGAGTGTCGGTTCTTTCGTCGAAACCGAACGCCTCCACCTTTTCGTGTCGCTGGCGGGCTTGGGAAATCCAGCTGTCAGGTGAAGAAGCATCCAACGCCGATTTGATTTGATCCGCCCGAGAGGGTCCATCCTTAACGTCCTTCGTGAGCATACTTCCGGAAAGATCGGCCAAGGCGACCAAACGATAGCGTTCCGCATCAGGAGAAGTAGTTTCCCAGTACGGTCTCAGGAGAAGAAATGCAAACAAGGCCAAGGCGACCGAACGCAGGGCAATGACCATTCGTCGGGTCGGGTCCGGAGCGGACGCACGTAATCCGGAGAAATGGTAGATGGCGGCGGCAAGCAGTAGAATGCCGGCAATACCCAACCACTCGGGAGGAGCGGGCCAATCGAAACCCATCTTAATTCCCTTCCGCGATTCGACGGAAGTATTCTTCGACTTGCCGTTTGTACTTGCGCGGAGCGGCAGTCGTTTCGTGGTTGCGGCGCAGGCGTTCCTCGACGGCTTCCTTCCAGAAGAATTGCTCGACCAGTTCCAAAGCTTGAGCTACCGCTTCGGAAGCAGCGGAACGAGCTTGGCTAGGGTTTTCATCAATGGCGACTTGCTCGAAAAACTGAGTGAGGTTTCTTACGCGTTCATCGGATTCACCTCCGGGCAAATTACCTATAGCCTTGGCGAGTTCATCGCTCCGTTCCTTGAGTTGCTCATCTCCCATGCCGGGTAGTTGTTGTTGGGTTTCTCGAAGTTTCTTCGCCAGTTCGGCGAGAGCTGCGTTGCCTTGATTTTGGAGTTTTCTCTTAACGTCCGCAAGGTCTTCGGCCACATCCTCTAGTTCACCGGCAACCTTATCCTCCTCGCGCTTGGCTTGTGGGAAAGCTTCGTAAAGCAAGGCGTTGGAGGCTCTTTTTCCGGATTTTTCGATGCCCTTGCCGCGAGCCTCGCGAGCGGAGCGGAAAAGATCTTCGGTAGCGTTTTCGCTGAGGTCGCGCAGGGCCATGCCCGCTTGCTCGATCTTCGACAACAAATCTTTTGCTTCCTCGTTGATTCCGTCCTGCTCGCCTTTAAGGGGTTCGCCGCTTCCGGCTCCGGCACCTTCTGTCTTTTCAGCGTTTTCACGTTGGCGTTTGGCCAAGCCCTTTCCTTGGCTTTCGAGTTGGCCCAGCATATCTGCGGCGATGGCGGACATTTTGCCTTCGATCTCACTGATCGCATCGCTCAATGCCTCGGCAGCCAAGTCGCCATGTGGTTTGGCTTTCTGGGGATCGTCTTTGGAAAGCTCACCTTTGGAGTCCTGCATTTCCTCACCGGCTCGGTCGAAGGAACGAACGTCGCCGATACGACCCGACTTCCCGTAGACGTCGTCACGCAATCCTTCGGTGTCTTCTTGTATTTCATCTTGTTCCTTGGCCAGTTCACGATTCGGTTCGCCTTTTCGTCCATTGCGGGAAGCTCTCCCGATTTTCGAATTCAATTCGTTTTGACGTTCCTGGAGGTCTCGCGCCTGTTCGAGGGCTTCGCCCAACTTTTTCAACTCCTCTGCAGGATCGGATGGTTCACCTTGTTCTTCAGAGGGTTCCTGCTTCTCCGCGGTTTCCTCTTGTTTGTCACCTTTTTTGCCTTTCCCTTTGCTCTTCATCTTTTGTTCCTTGCGAATGAGCGCGTACATCAAGACGAGTTTGCGAAGAGTTTCCTCGGAAGGCTCGAGCGATTTCTCCAGTTCGTTGTCTCCTGCGAAGATTTCCGTCTGCTCGATGTGAAAGGTAGCCTCGTTCAGGAGTTCTCCTAAGTCGATGCCGTCGACAGAAGGGAATTCCCCATCGTTTTCGTCATAAACCTTTGTCATGCCATGCTTGAGCCCGAGCGCATCTGCGGAAATGGCAATGGCTCGTCGGTCCCGTTCTTCCCCTTCCTCGCCTAGGGCATCGTAAGTGGAACGAATGATTTGCTTGGTTTGGTTAATGAAGTCGCGAATGGGGATTTCCTTTTGCTCGGCCGCCATGTCTCCGCCATCGCCTTCGATTTCCTCACCTTCGGGAGGCAAAATCTCGATAAAGTAAATTTCGGACCGTGCTTGTTGCCCCTCCGGCTCTTTGTTGTCGGTAACGATGGCGTGATAGGAAACCACGTCGCCGACAGCCAAGCTCAATTCGCTCAGGTCAATAATGTGAGACAAGGTCTTTTCCCTCTCCACGGGATCCGGAAAGACGTTGACCGCTTCTTTTTTTCCACCGTGGGAAACAATGACCTCGGCTTTGGCGACTCCGTAATCGTCGGCGGCAAAAATCTCCAAGAGCAACTGGCCGTCGGAGGGAACTTCAAGATCCTTGGCAGGCTCGGTGATCTCTACTACGGGAGGTTTGTCGGGAATAACGGAGAAGACGAATTCTTCATATTCCACGGCATCACGCTGAGGGAAATCGGAATCCTTCAAGGCAAGACGTCCGGACCAATCCTTGCGGAGCACTCGGTTGAGTTCGAAAAAACCTTCGTCATTGCGAGCTAACTCATTGCTGGAATTGGCTTCCGAGAGAATGTGAGCGACAACGTGCGGCGGGGTGGCGGCAACCTGCAAGGACAATTCGATGCGACTGCCCTCGGGTACTCGCCGATGACCGAATCCGACTTGCTCGAAAGCAACCAACCCCGAGTAGGAGGGAGGAATAATGTCCCAGCGAGCCTCTTCCAATACGGGAGGGTCGTACGGATTGAGCTTTTGCCAATTTCCCTCAATCGAGAGGGTAACTATCCTGTAAACAAAAGGTTCCGCCAAACCCGGAACGACGTGTTCGAACCGGCCAAGAGTGGTAGTCTCGAGCATTTCAAGCCGCTCGACCTTGCCGTTCTCCTCGAACTCGATGAATGCGTTCTTTTTGCCCCTATGCCCCCGGGTTACGTCGGCAAACACGGAGATGTCGGTACCACGAGAAAACTCGTAGGAAGCAGGATGTTCCTTGGCTCTGGTCTCGCCCGTTTTCGTGGTGAAGACCGAAAGTCCCGGTTCATCCAGCAAAGAGTCGAAGGTCTTTTGCAGGGGGCTTCGCTCAAAGCTCCATGCCGTAAGAAGGCTGCCCGCCAGCAAACCTGCCACCACTGCGCTCCAAAAACGACCACCCGGACGGGCTCCGCGTTCCCAAGATATCGTTTCCGCCCGTTGCTCCGCCTTCTCCAAGACCCGCCGCTCCATGAAGGTATACTCTTCACGCTCACGGTCGTGAAGGTCTACGGCGCAGTTGAGGAGATCCATCAGTTGAGGGTTACCCTTCTCCACTTCGATCGCTACCTGCTCAGGATTTGGCCGAGCAGCCCAAGCCCGCCATGCCAGAAGTAGAAAAACTAAAGCAGTTACCCCAAGGGCAACGAAGACGTATTTGACCGCTTGGGATTCAAGAATAGGAAAAGCCGCATCGTAAGCATCGAGCAAAAGAGCCAACCCCGGCCACGTCACGAATGCCGCGGCCAAGGCCACGGCCATTCTGGAGAAAGCCACTAGTCGGGCTTCCCTGCGAAGGATGTTAAGAAATTCAGGCATTTACCGTTTCCTTTTCAAGTACTGTTGTCCTGCGTGGCCTAGTCCAAAGGTTTTCAGTAATAAAAAGAATCACCGCCGCTATTGCAAACCACAACCACAGGGACTTGCTCTCTTCTTCGTCGAGGTCTTCGCCGGAGGTGTTCACCTTGCCTAGGATGGATCCGGCTCCAAGGCTTTCTCTGGTTTCCGCCGGTTCAATGACCTCGGCAATGCTTTCGGAGGGGGCGAGAGCCACTTCCACAAAGCGATCCCGAAAACGAAAAGTCCCCGGCTTTTCAGCTCGAAAAGTCTCCTCGCCGTCCACCAAGGTTTCACCGGATTCCAAGCGCGGCCAAGATCGGTCGATCACACCCTTTGAACCACGAACGAGCTCCATGATAAGCGGAAGAAAACTATTTCTCATGGGAAGGTCCGTCCACCTTGCGTTTAGGCGATAAGGGAAGAAGGTCAGTTTC
>JACNJI010000120.1 GCA_014382645.1 Verrucomicrobiota bacterium
AACGCCGTGTTCAGGCTGGACATGAAGGCCAAGCTCATTCGTCATGTCGCGGGTACTGGAAGCAAAGGTTTCTCGGGGAACGGGGACCTCGCCAAGAAAGCAACCCTTTCGGGCCCAAAGGGTATTGCCGTCGGCCCGAATGGGAACGTGTTCTTGGCCGATACCGAAAGCCACACGGTTCGATTCATAGACTTGAAGACTGGGCGCATGGAGCTTCTCGCGGGTGATGGACAAAAGGGGAATGGTCCTCCCATAGGTGATGCCCTGGATTCCCGAATGAACAGGCTTCACGGCATATACGTCGACAATAACGGCTCGGTGTTCGTAGGGGATACGAACAATCACGTCGTTCGCGTTTTTCGCCCCCGGAATTAAAAGACTAGCATTCCCGTTACCTGCCGAATTCCTCAAGCGTAGCTCGAGCGAATTCGGAGGAGGCATCCGTTATTGCGTCAAGGTTTTGCTCCACTGTCTTCCCTACGGCTTCGCGGGAAGCCGAGAGGAAGGTGTTGCACTCGTTTTGATCCATGAAGCGGGCAGCTTCGAGGAGCTGGTCCTGGTCTTCCTCGGGAATAACGATGAATCCATGTTTGTCGGCGTGGATCAGTTGTCCGGGCTTTATCTTAATTCCAAAAACATCCACCTCGCAATTCCAGCGAACCGGACAGGAGTAAGCGTGCCCGACGCACAATCGGCGGGCGAGGGTCTTGAATCCTGCGTCGGTCATTTCGTCTACGTCGCGTATGGCTCCGTCCTGAATGCAACCGACGCATCCAAGCGAGCGGCAAACGTTGGCATTTACCTCGCCCCAGTACGTACCTGCGCATTCGGGGTGATCGAGGTCTTGAGTGACCACAATTTTCGGTCCGGGTACGCTTGCCAGGTATTCCCGGTACTCGCCCCATGCCTCAGGGTTGTTTTTGAGGTGGCTTGGATTGCTTGGTTCGAAGACGGCGGTTACGGCATAGCCGACCATGGGGCCCATTTGCGGCATGAAGTCCCGAACCTCCTCAATGTTGACGTATCCTCCAGTCCGTTCCTTATTCGTTATTTGCTCCCAACCGTTATAAATGGTGGGTGTGTTCCAGCGCTTGAGTCCTAGCAGGTCAGCGTGACTGAGTTTCTGCTGACTCATGGACAAAAGCACTTGAAGAACCTGTGGCCCGTCCCTCCTGACCCAATTCGGACTCGTATGGGATGCATGCAACGGGGGCAGTTGCCGGTATAGGCAGTACCTTCTTTGTTTTTGTATATTCTACCGTAAGTGCCGCAGCGAACATAGTGTATTCCCAAGAAAGAGCCGTCGCGCTTTATTGGAATATCGCGAGGTTCCTCTTGGTTTGGGTTCATTCCACAAATTTTTAGTCCTGCTCCCGCACCAATCCATCGACTTGCCTGGATGACATGTGGGCTTGCACCGATAGACCATCCGTACGGTCTAGTATTTCGGACACCCAAGACTTTACCTTTTCTTCGATGAACTTCAATTCCTTGTTGGCTTCGGGGTCTGAGGTCAGGGCGGTGAAACTGGTTTGAAGGTCGCTTACGGCTGCGTCGGTTTGCCCGAGCATTTCATGGAGTGCGTTGAGCATCCTCCGGACGGATGTTGCGTCGACTGTGTTTTCAGACGCCAAAGCTTCTACGTGATGTTTAACTGGATGTTGCTTGATCTTTGGGGCCTTTGGTCCGGCTCCCTTGAAGAGTTTGAAGGACTTTTCCTTATTCTCTCCACTGAAGAGCAGTCGCTTGTTGAATTCGAGGGTGGCTAACCATTTGAGTTCAACGAGCAACTCTCTAAGCCGTTCCGCAGTTTGTTCTTCTTCCTCTTGCTGCTTTTTCTTTGGAAGGAACTTTTCTTCACCGACCTCGGCCAAGCCGGCCATTGACTCGAGTACTTCCAGAGTTCGATTCAATACGTTCTGTTGTGTCTGCAGAAAAGAAATGGCAACCTGCAGGTGCTCTTCAAGCTTGTCCTTCGTCTTGAGAGGTATTTCGTCTTCCTTGAACGGAAGCTTTTTCTTCGTGTAGTTGGATAAACTTAGACGCATTGGTAAGTATGGGAAAGGATTCACTTTGTGGCTTAATGCCGGCGTGAAATCAAGCGGAAACCGCCTTCTCGGGAGGTAAGTCGGCCCGTCCGGGAAGAGAAGATCGGTAAAAACCTCCGCCGAGCAGACGTTCGCCATCGTATATGGCGATGACTTGCCCGGGGGCGAGTGCTCGTTGAGGTGATTCGAAAGTAACCTCTACCGATCCGTTGTCCAATAGGTGAAAGTCAATCGGAGCGGATGGGTCTCGATAACGAGGTTTAGCCAACAGCTTTTGACTACCGGTAATGCTTTCGCCAACGAAACTCAAATCGTCGACGAGAAAGGATTTTCCCCAAAGTCCGGGGGCATCCGGACCCTCAAAGGCAACAATTAGCCTTTTGGCATCCGGATCTTTTCCGACAACGACGAAATTTTCATTATCCGTATTTGAAGGTACGCCAATACCTCTTCTTTGGCCCAAGGTGTATCTGTGGAGACCGCGATGTTCGCCAACTACTTTCCCCTCGCTAGTTACGATTGCGCCGGGATCGTCATCGAGAAAGCCTTCAAGGAACTCTGACACCTTTACCTTGCCGAGAAAGCATATTCCTTGGCTGTCCTTTTTATCGGCAACGGGAATGTTGCGCTCTTTGGCGATTCTACGTACCTCGGGCTTTGGGATTTCGCCCAAGGGAAACCTCGCTGCCGCCAGTTGCTTCGGCAGGATGCGGGCTAGGAAATAGGACTGGTCCTTGTTCTTGTCCAGACCTTCCCATAACTGGGGCGTGCCGTCCCCGGCGAGCTCCCGTCTGCAGTAATGGCCCGTGGCCAAAGCCTCGAATCCTCTCTCCTCGGCGTGCTCGAGCAATTTCCCGAACTTCATCCGGCGGTTGCAGGTCACGTCGGGATTGGGAGTAATCCCATTTCGGTAGCCTTCCACCATCGGCTGGACCACATTCTCTTGATAGAAGTCGACGAAGTTCACGACTTCAAAAGGAATTCCCAAACATTCGGCCACGTCTTGGGCATCAGCAAGGTCCTGTGCTCCGGGGCAATCGCCCAGCACGTCCGTTTCGTGTTCCCAAGTCTTTACGTAGACACCTTCCACCTCGTGACCACCGTCGACCAGCAAGGCCGCCGCCACGGAGCTGTCCACGCCACCGGACAAGGCCACCATCACTCGCTCATTTCTTCGGGACGTCATATTTTCTCCCATACTATATTTCTATAACCTATCCGCAAAGATTTTTCGATTGTCGAAATTGGCTCATCCCTATTGTTGCATGGCATGGCAAATAAGGTTTTGCGGATTTGGCGGGAATCTCGCGATTGCGGGCTCGTGGCTCTGGATCGAGATTGGAATGGCGAACCCATTACTGACTTCCCATCGGAATGGAAGTCAGATGATGGGGCAGGGGAGTTTTTCCCGCTATCGCCAACCGAGCGAGGGTCTCTTTGTGGTTATGCTCGCGAAGGTGATCAAGCATTGTTCCTTGTCGAACCGATCCTTTATCCCTTCTTGCTTCGTCCCGGCGCCAAAGCTTTTTTGGCAGGACCCTTCAACGAATGGGAAAAGGCCAGCGGTAACGATGATTGGCTTTTGACCCCTCGGGAAGACGGTCTTCTCGGGCTTGAGAAACCTTGGGATGAAGTGGCGAGCTTGGCTCCGTTCCCGTTCAAGTTCATTAACGGAGATGGAGCGTGGCTAAACCCACCGGACGAAGCTCCAAACGTCGAGCAATCCATGCCGGGGGCACGGAACTTGATCTTTCGGGAGAATCGTTCTCACCGGGATCTCCTTCGTTTTCCCATTCCTCCCGACTTTGCTTCTGAAACCATCGAGGAGTTGGCCGAGCGGTTGATTCCCGAAGGTTGGTTCGGTGTTCGCGTGGAATCGGGGGAAACCTGCTTTCGACTCTTTGCCCCGAGGGCGAACGAGGTGACCGTTCACCTCTCTGAGAATCTTCCCTCCTTCCCTAGCGAAACACATTCTCTGGACAAGGATGAATCCGGAGCTTGGGAGATCAACCTGCCCAACGACCTTTCCGGATGGTTCTATGCCTACCGGGTGGGAGGCTCCAATGAAGAGACTTGTGCCGATTTCAATCAATCCGTCGAAGTGCTGGACCCTTACGCCATCGCTGCCGTTGGCCCCGTGGGACCGGGCATCGTTTTGGATCCCCGAAAGGCTGGATCAACAACTACCGAGCCTTTTTCTTCTCCTGCTCGTGAAGATCTGGTGATCGTCGAGGCTCACGTCCGCGATTTGCTCGCAAAGGCTTCTCTCGACCTTACTCCCTCCGAGCGACTCGGCTTTTCCGGTCTCGCTAAGTGGGTTCGTTCGAACGATTGCTACCTGTCCCGACTCGGAGCCAACGCCGTGGAACTGCAGCCCATTCTCGAGCCTGATGCCGAGACCGCCGCTGAATACTTCTGGGGTTACATGCCGGTCAACTTTTTCGCTCCCGCCTCTCACTATTCGTTAAACCCCGAGCAAGCATCCGGAATTAGAGAATTTCAAGAAGTCGTCTCACTCTTTCACTCCAGAGGGATGGCTGTCATTCTCGATCTCGTTTACAATCACGTCGGCGTGCCCAATCACCTCGCCCGTGTCGACAAGGGGCTATACTTCGCAACCGACAAGTTCGGTCGCCTCACAAACCACAGCGGTTGCGGCAACGACCTGAGGCCCAATTCGCCCGCCGCTCGCCGTCTCGTAATCGACAGCTTGAAATACCTTGTGCGAACTTTTGACGTCGACGGATTTCGTCTCGACCTCGCCGAACTCCTCGGCATCGAATTCCTCCGCGAAATTGAGCATGAGCTTCTATCGATAAAGCCGAGGCTTCATCTCATTGCCGAGCCATGGAGTTTTCGCGGTCGCCTTCCCGATGCCATGAGAGAGACCACCTATTCTCTCTGGGGAGACGATATGCGAGAAGGACTCCTCGATTACGCCCGAGGAAAAGGTGACGCCACCTCAGTCCTTCGTTGGCTTCAAGGCTCGCCTGGTAGCGTGTCCGCTCGTCCTTCCCAAACGGTAAACTACCTCGAGTCTCACGACGATTACGCATTCATCGACCGCCTCACGGAAAGATCCCGCCGAAACGGCTCCAATCCTACCGAGCTCGACATTCGCCGTCATCGCCTCGCCCTCGCCGTGCTGCTTGCATCTCCCGGCGTTCCTATGCTCTCCGCCGGGCAGGATTTTCTTCGTTCAAAAAAAGGAGTTCGAAATACCTACCTTCGCGGCGATCTCAACGCACTCGATTACTCCCTTCTCGACAAGCATCCTGAGCACCATGCCTATATTCGCGACTGGATTGCCCTGCGCCTATCCGACACGGGCAAGCTACTCCGTCCCGCCAAGCATACCGGTGGAAGTTACTATCAATCCTTCCCATCGGAAGACGGGCAAGCCGCAGCTCTTCTCATTAACGCCGACCAATCTGCAGGATCGAGGCGTCTCTTGTTCGCCATCAACCCGTCAGCCAACAAAGAAGTTCTTTTGCCCGTCACTCCCGAGCAATTCGGAGACTCCGTGCTTGTCGCGAACTCCGAGAAAGTTTCAACGCAAGGTCTTCAAGATAACTTTGCCCGCAAGACCGGTTGCCTTTGCCTACCCTCAACCTCAACTGCGATGTGGACGGTCTCTTGAATTTCTTTCGTGGAAGCCATTCATTTACTGACGGCTTTGAAATGAATAGGAGGGGCTTTCGGCTAGAAGTCTCCGCCTAATCCGACTTCGATCGAATGGGCACCGTAAGCACCGAAATTGCCGTGTTTGGCGGCACCCAAGTAGCGACAGCCAATTCCCGCCCGCAAATGCTCGGTGAGGCGGTAGCCCAGTTCGGCAAAGCCTTCGTACGATAACGTCGCTTTCTTGGAGGTTTCCAAAGGGGTTTTTACACTCCCGAAATAAAACATCCCGCCTTCCGCTCTGTATCCCAATCCCCCTGCTCCGCCAAAGCGCAACCACAAGTCTTTCGAGAGTGGTACGGTATATCCCAAGCGTCCAGATAGGTTGATTAGGTAGGATTCTCCCTTTCCGGCTGTGGAATTCGTCAAAAAAGAATGATGATCTTTGAATGAGTTAAACTTGTAGTGGTTCAAGCCCAGAGACAGACCGCTAGTCCAGTTGCCGAACCGTCTCCCACCCGTTAAGCCTGCCGTGAAACCAGTGTTGCCCGAAAGCTTTCCATCGCCCAGTGGCAATTCGTAAGTGGTATCAGAGGGAAAGAGGGCGCCTGCAAATGGAAACAGGTAATACTTTCCGCGATTCAGCGCAGGTCTTCCTTTTCGAGCGGAAATCTTTGGAGTGGTGTCTTCCGTGATTCCAGGAGAGTCGGAGAGGGTGGCAGGCTCAGTCGGCTCGACTACTTCAATATACTTTGCCGGAGAGGCAACCTCTCTCCGCTTTTCCGGTACGCGCGTCTTGGACTGCTCCAGTTTATTTAAAAGCCTTTCCAGCTTGTTTTGCCTTTCCAGCCGCTTGTACAAATTAACGAGGGCAGGCAGAGGTTCGCGCGTATCGTTTATGCGATGAAGCAACGAGGCTCGACGATCCCATTCCATGGCAATCTGGTGATCAAGGTCACTCACCGCGCTCGAAATCTTCTCTACCTCTGCTTGCAAGGCAGAAGTCGATTGGGGCAGGGCGTTGCTTGCGATGCGATCATCATATACCGCCTCCGCATGCAGGGATGCGGGCAATGCAAGTACCATCGATAACCAATGGCAATACGAGTTTAGGATTCTCACTACACGGGAAAAAGAAATTTGGACAATCAGAAACCTAGGGATAAGCCTAACCCAGTCAACTCTTTCGATGAGCCGAAAAAGAACAGTTCGAGCATTATCGTGTACTTGGACTCTTCGGATATCCCTGCGGATGCGTTGATGAGATATTAACCACGGTTAAACTTTTCGCCTCTAACGGTAAGGTTTTGGTGAATGCGAAATCCGTGCAAGCGTTCGTCTGGACGGAATTCACTTCCGTTTCAGCTGTCGAAGTACTTTTGATTGAGAACGAGGAAATCAAGATCTGGCGTTGCTTCTAGTATAAACCGTCCCGAGAATAACCGCCTTGGTGGCAGTTTAGGCAGGTTAGGGTGCTTTTTACTGGATGCTTGAGAAACTTTAGGTCTCGCCCCGGTTTGCCCATGGGCGCGTCCGAGTCGACCTTGAGCAGTTGGCCTTGTTTCAATACTGCTTCTTCTCCCTTCGGATTGGTTACCTTAACTTCTCCTTCGCAAACGCAGACTTGGCTTTCCTTCTTTTCCGTGACGGAGGCGCTAAAGGCAGTCCCGCGAATCCCCGCGGTGGCACCCGGCATATCCACGCTGAAGGACGAATCCTTCTTCAGCTTGGGCACCCGCACCCAGAGGAATCCCGTATCCAGTTCGAGGATGGACTTGGCGGCGTCTCCCTCCTTCGACTTCATGGTCATCTCGCTTTTCTCGTACACCACGAGCTGGCCGCCGTTGCTCAGACGGAGGATCACCATTTGCCCGAGGCCTGTAAAAATGGTGTCGCCGTTTTTGATAGTAATGCCTTTCGTCACGGGCAGGACTTGGTCGCCCGATTTGTATTCGACTTTCCCGATCACGACTTCGACCACGGATCCTTTTTCCGCCTGTCCGAGAAGGCTGCCAAAGAAGCTGAGCAAAAGGGCAATTGACGCAAAGTGTTTTCGCATGGTCTTCTCCTAAAACTTGAATTCAGTCTGAACGTAAGCCCATTGGGTAGTGTCGTTTTGGCCCCATCCCCAATGGGAGTCTCTCCAATCCGTAATCAGCTTGCCCGGGAAAAAGAGGGAGTAACCGGCGGTGAAACTACGATTTGGTTTTTTTCCGAACCGTAGGTGCAAGTCCAGTTCGGAACCTACGTCCTTGCTGGCATTCGTTGTACCCGGCCAATCGTTGCGTGGAGGGTCTATCCACCACCATGCCGGAGAAAGGTCTGCCACGTACCAAGCTGAGTCTTGGGAATGCATGTAGAACTGGTGGAACTCGATCAGGGCTTCCACCTTCGGGTGGATATCGGCAAACATATAAAGCGTGAGCATTTCCGCATTCATCATGCTCATCCAGTCCATCGCACCCGAACGAACGTGCCTGTTGGCGAAGGGGGGAATGAAGGTTTCGTGTCGCCCGGGAGTATCACCATCGTCACCTGTCGACAGGGAGTACTCGATGCCGACGTTCCTCACCACGGAGTGGTCCACGAAATAGTCCAAGTTGGCGACGAGGTTGTAGGCTTGCAGATCCTTGCTGCCACCTACCTTCATTTTGCCCGTCTGGTAATTGACCATCCAATGGTAGAAGAGGGGCCTTGAAAGCTTACCTTCCATGCGGGTGCCGAAGTTGTAAACCTCCAGTTCGGGATTCCCGCTAAGGGGCAAGCTGTCCTGTTCGTTGCCTATGCCGAAGTACCAGAGGTAGAACTCGTTTATGGTTCGAGTGGGAGAAGTTCTTTCGAGGTTAATTCCGGCAAGTTGGTTGTGGTGATCCTTGGCCGATTGTCCATAGAGGACGTCCAGGTCCCATGTAGATCCATCTCGATAAAACTTCAGGGCATCGAAACTGTTACCTTCCATGTCCCAGTCGTCGCCATCGATCAAGATGCCGCGATTGTAGCTTAACTCTTGTCGGCCGACCCGAAGGTTCAGGGTGTCCGAACCCGGAAGTAAAAAATCCAAGTAGGCTTGGTGAATGCGATGAACGTCTTCCTCGGGAGGACGCTTGAACTCGGGTTCTTCTAGTATGCGGCGACCCAGGCGAAGTTCCAGCAGGTGGCGGTCCTTGGCCAAGGACAGATCGGCTCTGGACTCGTGCGCCTGGTCTGGGGAGTCGGTGCCTTCCCCGTGCCTTCCGGGCAATCCGGAAGCCC